>JAYSZC010000122.1:0-5452 GCA_043738235.1 Lewinellaceae bacterium
GTTTTCGGGGCGATCACTCGCTTGAAAGAATATTGCAGGACCTAAGTCTGCAAGCCCACTTTGAATTTGAGATACGCGGCGCAGAGGTGCTATTGAAAAAAGAAAAAATCAGGTATTCGAACCCTTCGGAGTAGTGTTCTGTAAGCGGGCCGACTAAGCTTTCTTTATTCCCCAAATATTTGATCTTCAATGGTTTGATGCTTTTAAAAAAAACAAACCATATCTGTAACTTCTGCGCACTGGAGCAGGAGCAGCCATTTTTTTGCTCAGACGAAGCCATAAATCCATCTGCTTTTGCAGCTTACATCATTCTTGTCAACCAACTTTTGTCAAACGTTTAAAATCTTCTGAGAAGATGAAAAAACAACTACCTTTTCTATTGCTCCTCTTCATGCCAATGTTGGCAATCGGGCAAAGTGCTAACATCAGCGGCACGATAAAAGATGCTGAAACTGGCGAAGGACTGCTCGGCGCGACCATTCAAGCCATTCACACTCCATCAAGCACCACCTATGGTAGCACAGCCGACATGGATGGGAACTACAAAATTGAAGGGCTTCGCCCTGGTGACGGGTATCGCATTCGGGTATCGTACACAGGCTTTGAAGCACTCGTCCAGGAAAGAATTACGCTTTCTGAAGGGCAAAATTTCAAGTTCGATGCCCAACTGTCCGCTCAATCCACTTCCCTCAAAGAAGTCGCCGTTGTCGGTTCACGTTTTAATAAGCCCCGCACCAATATAGATCGCCCAGTACCCATCGACGTGATTTCTCCCAAAGAAATCCAAGCGACCAGTAGATTTAGGGCAGTCCATACACTACACCGCTCCGTCCTTTAATGCGGTTAAATTCGGCATCAACGATGGTGCGCCATTTGTTGACCCTGCTTCGCTGCGTGGTCTTGGCCCTGATCAAATGTTGGTCTTGGTAAACAACAAACGCCGTCACAAAGTCTCCTTTTTGAGCATCAACGATGGCGTGGGCAAAGGCCAGGTCGGTACCGACGTAAATGTTGTACCTGCTTTGTCCCTGAAACGGGTAGAGGTTTTACGCGACGGAGCAGCCGCTCAATACGGCTCCGATGCGATTGGTGGCGTTGTCAATCTTATGCTCAATGATGCTTCCTCTGGCGGCACAGTGAGTGTATATGGCGGAATCGGAAATACCAAACCCAATCTCGACGTGACAGGGGCCATTGCACCAAAAACAGTGACGGATGGTACGACTTACAGCGTTGCGGGTAATTTCGGCCTGAAGTTAGGCAAGTCAGGCTTCCTCAATACAACGCTATCTTACGGACATACGGATGGCTACGACCGTTCGGGGAGTTACAAGGCCGGGGCGGGTTTTTACTCATCCGACAAAGCCATCGACGACAGCCTCATAGCGGTGAACGGGATCAACCTCGATCGCGCGATTCTCGGCTCTGCGGAAAGCACGACTTATGGCATATTCGTCAACGCCGGACTGCCCATTTCTAAAAATTGGAATTTTTACACGTTTGGCGGTTATACCAACAAATACGTTATCACAGGTGTATTTACCCGCGCACCCTCGAACAAAAGACGCAGGGTGCTCGAAATTTTTCCGAATGGCTACAACCCGATCGCTCCGGGAAGATTGCATGATTTTTCACTCACAGCTGGCGTCAAAGGTATGGTGGGTAATGGTTGGGACCTCGATTTGAGCGTTGGTGAAGGCTCCAACCGTGTCAATTTTACGGCTTCAAATACCGTGAACCCAAGTTTGGGCACCGCTTCGCCAACTGAATTCTACGTCGGCTCCACACAAGTAACACAAACTTTGGTCAATGCCGACATCGCCAAAACATTCAAAAAAGACCAGTATCCGAACCTCAGCGTGGGCGCTGGCACGGAGTTTCGATATGAAACTTTCAAACAAATTGCGGGCGAACAGGCATCTTGGGAGGCAGGCCCACTCAAATTGACTACCGATGTAGGCTCGAGTGGCCGTGAAGGTTTCCACCCGCTTTCTGCCGGAAATTGGAACCGTACCAACATCGGAGTTTATGGGGAGCTTGAGAGCGACATCACCAAAAACTTCCTGGTCGGTGTAGCGGTTCGTGGTGAAAACTACAGCGATTTTGGGGCAGACCTGTCGTACAAGGTCAACTCCCGATATCGCATTGCTGCGCCATTCAGCATTCGTGGCTCCGTGAGCCGGGGCTTCCGCGCACCGTCGGTGGTGCAGGCATATTACAGCAACTATATCAATATTTCTTTTGACAATGCAGGCAACTCCATTATCAATCCAGTGATTCCGGCCACGTCTGATTTGGCAAAGGTGTTGGGCATCGAAGGCTTGAAAAAAGAGACTTCCCTTGATTTTTCGGGCGGGATCACTTCCCAAATCGGCACGCACCTTGCGCTGACGGCGGATGTTTATCAAATTGATGTGGTCAACCGCATCATGCTTTCCGGCACTATCAATACCTCCACATTCCCAGAATTCGTTGCAGCCGGGTTTCCGCAGAGCGCGAATGTTTTTGTGAATGCTATTGATACCCGCACCACGGGTTTCGAATTTGTAGCAAACTACAACAACCGCATCGGCAATCACAGCAAATACGTGCTCAATTTTGCCTATTCCTCCATGGAAACCGAAATCAGGGAGAATCGCAAAACCACTAAAGGTATTGAAGTGGTAAACAATGATGCCGCCCTTTACCTCACAAAAGGCCAGCCCACGAGCAAACTGATCGCATCGCTTGGGTATGATTACAAAAAACTGGGCATCATTTTCCGTGCTTCGCATTTTGGCACGGTACACGACCCGCTCGCAACGTTGGCGGTGGCTCCTACCGACCCTGATGCCATCAAATACCAGGTTTTCAGCGCAAAAACCTTGTTCGATTTGGCATTGTCCATCCGACCCATCCAGGCATTGTCCATCACAGTGGGGGTGAACAACCTGACAGATGTATATCCTGATTTGTTGCAAAAACCGCAAACCACCAATGAAGTGTTGTTTTCGCGGCGTACCAATCAGTTCGGAACACAAGGGCGGTTTTTGCACTTGACGGCGAATTATACTTTCTAAAGTAAAAGAGGCAGCCTTTTCCTTCATCTTTTCATGAACAATCGTAGAATTCTAATCGTCGGTAGCGGCAATGCTGCCTTTTGTGCTGGGATTGCTGCCCTTGAGAGAGGAGCGACCGTTTTGATGCTCGAAAAAGCCGACCAAAATGAATGGGGGGGCAACAGCCGCTACACAGCCGGTGCGATGCGTTTTGCCTACGACAATTTTGACGACCTGAAACCATTGCTGAAAAACCCCAACGAGGAACGAATCCCCCATTCCGATTTTGGTTCATACCCGAAATCAAAATTCTTGGACGATCTCCGCCATTTCAACGAAGGCGAACCAATCACGGCGCTGCAATCCTTTTTGGTTGAGCAGAGTTTGCCCGTTATGCAATGGCTTGCATCGCACAACATCAAGTTCGACCCCATTTATAGCCGCCAAACTTTCAAAAAAGCCGACAGGTATATTTTTTGGGGCGGACTTACATTGGAAGCTGAAGGCGAGGGCGACGGATTGGTACAAGCGGAACGAAAGGAGTTTCTGCGCCTCGGTGGAAAAATCAGGTACAATTGCGACGTGCGAAAGCTCTTGCTCAAAAACGGAAAAATAACGGGCATCCAACTTTTGCAGAACGGTATCGAAAAAACGCTTCGCGCCAATGCGGTCATTCTCGCTTGTGGCGGCTTTGAGGCCAACAAAGAGATGAGAATCAAGTATTTGGGCGAAAAGTGGGCTGACGCCCGGGTTCGGGGTACCCGCCACAACCTCGGCCAGGGCATTGAAATGGCGGTGGCGGTAGGAGCGGCTTTGAACGGGTATTTCGGAGGCTACCACGCCACACCCATGGATTTTAATATGCCTGAATACGGCAATCTTGACATTCCGCACATTGAAAGGAAGCACTACCGGAAAATCAGTTACCTGTTTGGTGTGATGCTCAATGCACAGGGCAAGCGGTTCGTGGACGAAGGCGCTGATTTTAGAAATTATACCTACGCACAGTTCGGAAAGGCGGTTATAGAGCAGCCCGGCAATGTGGCTTGGCAAATTTTCGACGCCAAGGTCTTTGACCTGCTTTACAGCGAATACAAAACCAGCGATGCTTCTTTTTTTGAGGCCGATACCTTGGATGATTTGGTCGCCAAAATGGAAGGCATTGACTCACAGGAGGCACTCGAAACTTTAACCCAATTCAATAAGGCCGTGAACACCGCCATTCCTTTTGATCCCACGGTAAAAGACGGCAGAAAAACAGAAGGTCTGGCTTTGCCAAAATCAAACTGGGCAAACCCACTGGACACACCACCTTTTCGTGCTTACCCAGTTACGGCCGGCATCACTTTTACTTATGGTGGGGTGCGTGTGGACACTTCAGGGCAAGTCTTGAAAGAATCTGGAGAACACATACAGGGGTTGTTTGCTTGCGGCGAAATGGTGGGAGGCATGTTTTTTCAGGGGTATCCCGGCGGTTCCGGCTTGACATCGGGGGCGGTTTTTGGCCGAGCTGCAGGCCAAGCAGCAGCAAGCAGAAATACTGTTTTTTAAAAAATCACAACCATGAGTAAAAGGCTTTTCAGGACGGTATTTTTCGGGTTGTTGTTGGTTGCTGCGTGCAAAACCAACCAGCAAACACAACTTTTGCAAAATGTTGGCGCAGCGAACCGAACCCACGCCTCCAATGCCTCGGCGAACGCCATCCCCTGTATTTTCATGCGAGCGGGCACTTCTCGAGGCCCGTTTTTCGATATGCGCGATCTGCCCCAAAATATAGAAGCGCGAAACCGGATCCTGTTGAAAATCATGGGATCACCCGACCCACGACAAATTGACGGCCTTGGCGGCACGGAAACAGTCACGAGCAAGGTTGTGATGGTGCAGCCTTCAACCCGACAGGGCATTGATGTGGATTATCTTTTTGCACAGGTGGACATTGAAAATCCGGTGGTGGATACAACGCCGCCCTGTGGAAATATGATGGCAGGCGTGGGGTGTTTTGCAATCGAACGTGGTATGGTAAAAGCCACTGTACCCGAAACGCGGGTCATGGTCTATAACATCAACACCAATTCAGTCATTGAAGAAATCATACAAACCCCGAACGGCGTGGTCGAATATAGCGGTACCACACGAATTGACGGTGTGCCCGGCACAGCTGCCCCGGTGGTGATGAACTTGTTTGACCAAGTGGGCGGCAAAACCGGAAAACTCCTGCCAACCGGAAAAAAACGAGAACAGATTCATGGCATTGAAGTCAGCCTCCTGGATGCGGGCATACCGATGGTCTTGATGAAAGCCACGGATTTGGGCATGGACGGCGCAGAGCCTGCAGACTTTTTTGAAAACAACCCAGCATTGATGTCCAAAATTGAAAAAATAAGAGTAGAAGCTGGCGAACGCATGGGCTTGGG
>JAYSZC010000123.1:0-2214 GCA_043738235.1 Lewinellaceae bacterium
TTGCGATCATTTGATGCGGCAATGTACGGCACAACATCAAACCTCCAAATCATCCAATGGATTTTTTTGATGTAGAGCAACTTTTCTTCGTGACCCGGCGAAAAATCGGCCAGTTTTTGCCTTTTCATCTCTGGTTGCAGGGAAAAGACTTTTAAAATTCTACTCTACACCTGACCGCCCTCAAAAAAGCAGCCAATTCTCGTAATTTTGCGCCCTGCTCGCAGGATTGTCCGCAAGCCCTCTTGTCTGCCAACCAATCCTGCCTGGCAAACTGTCATGATCAGAAAAAAAATTGAAATCCTCGCCCCGGCCAAAAATCTATACCAGGGCATGGCCGCCGTCAATGCTGGTGCTGATGCCGTGTACATTGGCGCGCATATGTTCGGTGCCCGCACCAATGCCGCCAACTCGGTGGAAGACATCGCCGAAATGGTCCGTTACGCGCACCTGTTCAAGGCAAAGGTGTTGGTGGCCGTCAATACCATTCTGTACGACCATGAGTTGGAAGCCTGCCGGCAATTGATCTGGGACTTATACAACATCGGCGTGGATGCGCTCATCATTCAGGATATGAGCATCCTCGAAATGGATCTGCCGCCCATCGTGCTCCACGCCAGCACGCAAGCCAACAACCGCGATGCCCAGCACGTGAAGTTCCTGGCCGATGCAGGCATTAAGCGCGTGGTACTGGCCCGCGAACTAAATCTCGGCCAGATCCGGGAAATTCACGAAGCGAGTGCCGTGGACCTGGAATTTTTCGTCACCGGCGCACTGTGCGTGTCTTTCAGCGGCAATTGCTACATGAGCGTAGCCAACGGCGAACGTTCGGCCAACCGCGGCTCCTGCGCCCAAAACTGCCGCCTGCCTTACCAACTCATCGATGGTACCGGTACCACCTTGATCGAGAACAGCCACCTGCTCTCCATCAAGGACCTGGACCTGAGCAACGAACTGCCCAACCTGATCCGGGCCGGTATTTCTTCCTTTAAAATCGAAGGCCGCCTGAAAGACATTGTGTATGTCAAAAACAACACGTCTTATCTGCGCAAAAAATTGGATACTTTTCTGGACGCGCATCCCGATCTTTACCAAAAGGCCTCCTCGGGCCGTACTTTTTACCAGTTCGAGCCGGGACTGGATCGCAGTTTCAACCGAGGGTATACTGATTACTTTGTCAACCAGCGGCACGCAAAAATCGGCTCCTGGGAAAGCCCCAAATCCAAGGGGCAATATATCGGTAAACTGCTGGAAATCAAAACCAACGGCTACCGGATCGAAAACTACGAACAGCTCAGCAACGGCGATGGCCTGTATTTTGTCAACGAAGAAGGGGTGGGCGACGGCGTCCTGGTCAACATCATCGTCAATGAACTGGTGGTGCCCAATGAACTGAAACGGATGCCGGTGGGTACGGACATCTACCGCAATCTCGATGCCGAGTTCAACCGGATGCTGGAAAATGAAAACAGTGCCGTGCGGAAAATCGGCGTAAAAATGCGTTTCAGCGAAACGGAGACCGGATTTCTCCTGCACGTGGTGGATGAAGATGGCCACACGTGCAGCCTTGCCCTCCAAACGCCGAAGGAACCCGCTAAAAACGCCGAAGGACTGCTCGAAAACATCCAGCGGAACCTCGCCAAAACCGGAAACACGCCTTTTATTGTGGATGAGATAGTGGTGGAATTCTCCCAAAACTGGTTTTTGCCCAATGCTAAAGTCAACGAAATTCGCCGACAGACCTTGGAACAATTGGCGGAAATCCGCATCCGGGAGTACCAGCGGGAAGAGCATGTGCTCGTTAAAACGGAACACCCGTATCCGGTCAAGGCCCTTGATTTTACGTATAATGTGTCCAATAAACTGGCCCGGTCATTTTACAAGCACCACGGCGTCACGGATATTGAAAAGGCTTTCGAATTGCAGTGGGACCCCGGCAAATCGCGCGTAATGGTGACCAAATATTGCGTGAAATATGAATTGGGCAAATGTCCGCGCTACCAGCGGGAGACGATGGGTACCAAACTCGTCGAGCCGCTCACGTTGAAGCACGGCGACATCGAATACAAACTGAAATTCAACTGTAAGCCCTGTGAAATGGAAATATGGGAAAAGGATGCGGAATTGGAGCTGGAGGAGGACTAGAGTAATTCATTATATTACATTTTGCGTTTGGACAGTTGGATGTGCAAACAGAAGGCAAGATCAGCAGTATTA
>JAYSZC010000124.1:0-5439 GCA_043738235.1 Lewinellaceae bacterium
CAATCCTCATCCCTGCTCATGTGTGAATATTGTAATTCTTTCCGCTTATTATGTAACGCCGGACCGTATAAAGGGACAGACCTTTGTAGCTCAATTCACCTTTAATAAAAACGTATGATGAATAAAATATTCTTTTCATTAGTAATGTGCGGCGCTTTGTTGGGCGGATGCAAAAGTTCGCAAAAAACCCAGACTGCCGGAAACAATAAATCCGGTATGAACAAAACCGAAAAAGGTGCTGTAATAGGCGCTACTTCGGGCGCTGTGGTCGGTGGTATCATTGGCAACAAAAGCAAAAACACGGCACTCGGCGCTATTTTAGGCGCAGCGGTAGGCGGCACCGTAGGGGCTGTCATCGGCAATAAAATGGATAAACAGGCGCGGAAAATAGAGGAAGAACTGGGTTCTTCCGCAACCGTGGAACGGGTCGGAGAAGGCATCAAACTGACTTTTGACAGTCAGTTGTTGTTTGATTTCGGCAAATCCAACCTGAAGGAATCCAACAAACAGGATCTCCAAAAACTCGCCGAAACACTGAAGCAATATCCCGATACAGACCTACTCATTGTAGGCCACACGGATAATGTCGGTTCCGATGGATTTAACAAAACCCTGTCCAAAAAACGGGCTGCGGCAGTGTCTTCTTACCTCAACACCTTCGGCATCGCCAACAGCAGGCTTAAAGTGCAGGGATTGGGCGAAACGCAACCTGTTTATTCCAATGACACCGAAGACAATCGCACACAAAATCGCCGCGTAGAAATCGCGATTTATGCGAATGAAAAAATGAAAGCGGAAGCGAAAAACGAAGCGGGCAAATAAGTAAAAGGGCAAAATTGCAAAAGGCAAAAAGTAATGTAACTCATTGATTTAGTTTGCCTTTTGCAATTTGCAATTTTGCCTTTTTACTTAATCTCCCTCTCACACCAAATCTTTAAAATAAATAATTCTCTGAATATGAAATATGCCAATATAGCTGGTTCCGTTGTGCTGTTGTTTGTCATGCTGAGCAGTTCGGTATCTCAGGCGCAGACCCGGTTCGGAATACGGGGCGGACTGAACGCCACCAATATATCGTTTGAAAATCTGCCCAATAAAAGCGAACGTTTCGGGTACCATTTGGGCGTTTTTGCCGATGTACCTGTGGTATCTGATTTTATGTCGGTACAACCTGAATTGAGTTTTTCCACCCAAGGCACGGCATTTGAATACCTCGATCAACGCCAGACCCTGAACATGAATTACGTGGATTTCTTATTGCCGGTGGCTTTCCATCTGGGTTCCATAGATATTCAGGTAGGCCCTTTTGCTTCCTATCTGGTATCTACGCCCGATTATACCGTCTATAATGACAATTCAGTGCTGGTCGACGCTTTTCAAAAGATCGATGCAGGCCTCACAGCCGGCTTGAGCTACAATTTGAATAAGCTGATGTTTGGTATCCGCTTTAACAAAGGGTTTGTTGATATTTCCAAAGATAATTCCCGGCTTTTCCTGGGAAGCGGAAAGAATGCAGTCGGCCAGGTTTCTTTGGGCTTTAAGTTCTGAAGATAGTTGATGGGTTGATAGGCTTATGGGTTTATAAGTTGATAGGTTTATGGTAGTCGCTTTCGGCCCAAACTATCAACCTATAAACCCATAAACTTTTCAACCCATAAACCTATATACCCATAAACCTAATAAACCCATCAACCATCAACCCATGCGATACTACTTTCCTGCGTTCATATTCCTGCTTGTCGGACTCTTTGCCTGCAAAAAAATCAAGACAGCCCGGCCGCTCTGCGACGAGCAGTATGTGACTATTCCCCAGGACACTTCCTATGTGAGCACCCCGCTCGTTATATCCACCCAATTGATTGAGGATAAACTCAATAGCACCATAGCCGATGTCGTCAAAAACGACGACGATTTTGATAACCTCAATAAAGAGGGCAAAAAAGACAATATAAAACTAAAAATCACCCGGCTCAACGATATCAAGGTATCCTGGAAAGACAATGTAGCCAGATATCAGGTACCCCTGCTCATCCTGGTCGAGCGGCAAATTGTGGGTAAAAATGTGTTCCCCTTATCCAAAGCACTCGCTCTCAAAACCGAATTCAGCCTGCAAATGGTTTTTGAAACGGCCCTCGATGTAGGCGAAGACTGGAAATTACAACCCCAAACCAAATTTGTCTCTTTTGAATGGCTTAGCGAGGTGAAAGCTTTGGGTGGCCTGATCGATGTAAAAAAAATGGTCGAACGGCGACTTGACCGCCAGATGCCCGATATTTTAACAAATATGGATGCGAAGATCAGAGACGCGGTACGCCTGGATCGCTCGATGACCCGGGTATGGCAGAATATCCAGAAACCTATGATTATCAACCGGAAACAAGAATTGGTCTGGCTGAAAATCAAACCCATCCGCTTTGAAATGGGTACCATCACGACGGAAGCGGGCAACCTGATGATCCAGGGCCGCCTCTCTGCCACCACCGAAACATTGATGGGCGATGACCCTGTTTACACTGTGGATTCCACCCTGCCACCGCTCGTCAAACGCCGTACCTTGCCCAACGATGCCTATCTCTATCTACTCTCCGAAATCTCTTACGAAGACCTCAATGAGGCGATTGACCGGAAACTTTCCGGTATGGTATTCGAAGTGCCTGGTCACAAAGTCAAGGTAAAAAGCGCCGAAATCTGGGGTTGCGGCAACAAATTGGTGCTTCATCTCAAGGTGGGCGGTGATATAAAAGGTGAAATTTATTTCCAGGGTACGCCCCATTATGAACCGGATTCGCAACGCATCGCTATCCGGGATTTTGAATTTGAAGTCAGAACGGAGGAGGCACTTTTAGCCAGCGCCGCCTGGGTGTTGCACAGCACCTTTAAAGATCAGATGAAAGAGGCACTTGGTCTGCCGATGGGAGAGAAAATTGCCAAAATCCCCGAGGTCATTATGAAGGGAATCGAGCGCGGCAAGGCAGGCAAAAAACTGGACCTTACGATCGAACAATGGGATTTTCGGCCCCAGCAAATCTGGATACGATCCGAAGATGTTGCTGCGCTGGTGCTTGTAAATGCACAGGTGCGGGTAGAACTGGAAAAATTGTGAGTGGTGATTGTGCCATATTTTACGGCTTCGCCCGGGCGAATGAAAAAATAGGAGCATCCGGGTTCTTTTTACCAAGGGCGGCATCGCGGATAATTGTTGCTGCGATCTGGCTGAACACGATGCCATTTCCACCGAAACCCAATGCGAACACGGTACGCGGCCGCTCTCGAACCGAACCGATAAAAGGAAGTCCGTCGGGTGTTTCGGCGAATGTGCCTGCCCAGTTGAAGTCGACAGCCAGCGGAGCCAGCGTTGGAAATCTTTTATCAAAATCCTGTGTCAGCAACTGCGTTTTTTTGGTAAGCAATTTGTCCCGTTTGCCGGGGCTGTAAAAAGGTTCATCCCTGCCGCCTATCAGCACACGGTGATCCGAAGTTGTCCTGAGGTAGAGATAAGGGCGGGCGGTCTCCCAAATGAGCGCGTCGCGGTACCAAATTTCGCCTCCTTCAAAAGGCTCGCTGACCAGTGCATAAGTAGCGTGCAGGCGCGTGACTTTTTGTTTTAAATATTCCTGCGATTCGTATCCGGAAGCAATCACCAATTGTTTTGCCCGAATGGAATATTCGTGTTGGGTGCGCAGCACTACCTGCCTTTTTTCATGTTGAATGTCCGTGATTTCGGTTTTGTCAAAAACCTGAGCCCCTTCTTTTATGGCATCCTGCAGCAGCGCATGTGTGAGCGCATAGGCATCCACCTGGCCGGCGTCGTGTGGGGAATACAAGGCTCCCGGAGATTGAAAATGGGGGAACGCCCGGGCAACGTCGCTTTTATCCCAACGCTCCACCCGAATGCCGTGCTTTTGGCGGATCGTATATTCGAGGTCAATATCTTGCAAATCGGCTATACGGCTGGCGCAATAGATGGAAGGTTTGCGTTCAAAGCCGGTTGCAAGGGACATTTTTTCACAAATCTGTTCCAGCGCGTCAATTGCATCGATGCAGAGGCGATAGCTCCGGGCGGCGTTTTTTTCGCCGACGGATTTCGCCAGTTGGTGCATCGGCACGTCAATTTCATATTGTAACAAAGCGGTGCTGGCACAAGTGCTTCCCATACCGATATGCCTGCGGTCCACCACAGCTACCGCAACCCCTGCCTTCGCCAGGTACCAGGCGATGAGTGCGCCCGTAATACCACCTCCCATGACGAGAAAATCCACCTGTAAGGGATGGCGTAGGATGGGATATTCGCAGAGAAACCCATTTTTTAACAGCCAGTACGGGTAAGGCGTGTGGAGATTCATGGTGAATTACACCTTTTTTTCTTCCGCGTGTAGCACCTGGTGGTTTACTACAACTTCCGTTGTTTCCACAAAAACGGCAAATTTGCCGGGTTTGATTTTCCCGCCGTATTCATTGGTATACACCTTCGTAAATTCCGCACCGAAGTAGAGAATAATAGCGGAATAATAGACCCACAGGATAATGAGCACCACAGCGCCCGCTGCACCGTATGCAGAAACCGTGGTGGAATGACTGAGATAAAGATTGATGAGAAATTTGCCGATCAGGAACATAATACCTGTGAATAAGGCGCCGACAAATACGTCGCGCCATTTCAGGTCGGCGTCGGGCAGCACTTTAAAAACAACTGCAAAAAGAAGCAGCACCGCGCCCATGGTAATTATATTGCTGATAATAAATGCCAGCCAGGCAAATGATACGATATGGGTGTTGATCCAGGTATCCATCAAACTCAGCAATGCGCTCAGGACAAGCGAAACCATCAACAAAAACCCGATGCCGACCACCATCGAAAAGGAGATCAGGCGGGTAAACAGAAACCGCACCCAACCGCGTTTCGGCTTGACTCTGATAGACCAGATCGTATTGATGGAATCCTGGATTTCAATAAAAACACCTGTCGCACCGAGGAAAAAAGTAAGGATTCCTATTGCGGTCACCCAGGGCGTGTCGCCCGAAATGCGGACGTTATTGATCATTTCCTGTAATTGCATGGCGCCCAGTGTACCGATCAACCCTTCAAACTGTTTGTACAGGTAGCCTTCTGCGGCCTCTTTACCAAGCAAAATGCTGCCAATCGAAATAACGATCAGCAGCATAGGAGCCATAGAAAAGAGTGTATAGTACGAAAGCGAGGCGCTCAGTTTGAGCCCATTGTCAGCAATGAACTCTTCGGCAGATTTGCGTAAAATCCGCCCCAGAGCAACTATCCTGCGCCAAACATTTTTAGAAGAAAGGCCCGAAAGCAACGGTATTTTCATGGCAGGAATGACTTGCTGGAAGATTATGATGCAAAGATTCGGCTGTTCCAACCCAAAAAAGTTACACATATTTGGAAAAATGTTACATTATTCACACATGAATTATCAATGATGA
>JAYSZC010000125.1:0-2210 GCA_043738235.1 Lewinellaceae bacterium
CTTTCAAACAGCGACTCGGTAATGGCCCCCATGTCGACTTTCACAAAATTGTCCAGCGCCCGGCGGCTTTTGGCGTGAATGGCTTGCGCAATCAGATCCTTGCCCGTACCGTTCTCGCCGAGCAGCAACACATTAGCGTCCGTTTCGGCCACGCGCTGCACGGTTTCGAACACATCCTGCATGGCCTTGCTCTGAAAAATCAGGGAAGGCATATCTTTTGCATCGGCCAGGTTTTTACCTAATTGTTTGGATTTCAATTGATTCGTCTCGTCCTGGCTGTTTTTTAGGCGCAGGGCAGAGTGCAGCGTAGCCAACAGTTTATCATTGTCCCAGGGCTTTAATACAAAATCGGTCGCGCCGTTTTTGATGGCTTTTACGGCCAGTTCCACGTCGCCGTAGGCCGTAATCAGCACCACGACTGCGCTTGGGTCGAGTTCCAGGATACGCGCCAGCCAGTCGAAACCTTCCTGACCGGTGTTTTTGGCGCTGCGGCCGTAGTTCATGTCGAGCATGATAACGGCGTAGCGTTTTTCCTTCAACAGTATGGGGATTTCCTCCGGGTCGCGCGCTGTGTCCACTTCCGCGAAATGACGTTTGAGGAACAATTTACCGGCACTCAACACGCCGGGATTGTCGTCCACAATGAGAATATTGGCTTCGTTCATATTCATCTTAGTACGCGGAGTTTGGTTGAATTGTGTTCATTTGCCTTACAAATAGCATTCGGTTGACAAATGTTGCAAATACAACTCCTTCAGCGCAATGCTACAAAGACAGTGCCCGCCGCTAAGAGACTGCAAATCAAGTATATTTTTTTGAAATGGTGTTCGTTTTCGGACACATGCGTTCGCCAACGAACGTCTTATACAGATGGCATTTTGTTGTAAAAACCTGATTGTCAATTTTTTAAGAAACTGGCACGGGGTTGTTATACCTTATGAAATTATCCTTCATCAATCATCCTAAGACAACGTGGATAGAGCCATTAAGAAAAAAAGATTTACACCGCAACGCATCGCCCTCGGACTCGGCATTTTGGGGTTTTTGGCTTTCGTGGTGTATATCCTGCGCAACAGCGGACAGAGCAGTCTCAACGTGAACCGCGAAAAAATTACCGTTTCCAAAGTGGAACGGGGCGTTTTTGACGAATTTATCGTCGTGACCGGAGTCGTGCAACCCTTAAAAACCTATCAACTCGACGCCATCGAAGGCGGCTATGTGGCACAAAAACTATTGGACGGCGGCGCGACGGTGAAGAAAGGCGATTTGATTTTAAAACTTGAAAATCAGCGCCTGATGCTCGATTTCGTGAACCGCGAAACGGAAATGTACGACCTGATCAACAACCTGGAAAATACGCGCCTGCGTTTGCGCCAGGACAAGTTTACGTTGCAAAGAACGCTGTCAGAACTGGATTATCAAATCCGCCAGGCCAAAGACGATTTTGAGCGCAATACCAAATTGTTTGCGGACAAGGTCATCAGCGAACAGGAATTTACCAGAACCCGCATCACCCACGAACGGTTGATTCAACAACGGGGTATCGAGATTGAAAACCAGAAATTCCAGGAAGAAAACAGCATTACGCAGATCAAACAACTCGAAGGCACCCTCGACCGCACCCGCCTGAACCTGCGTATGATGAAAGAAAACCTGGCAAACCTGTCCGTTAAAGCGCCCGTATCCGGCCTGCTCTCGCGGGTCGATGTGGAAATCGGCGCCAGCATCACTGCCGGACAAAATATCGGCCAGATCGACGACCTCAACGGCTTCAAAATGCGCGTGGAAGTGGATGAACATTATATCTCGCGCATCTTTCCGGGATTGGAAGGGTCTTTTGAATTCAACGGCGCTACGGTCAAATTAGCCGTTTCCAAAGTGTACCCGGAAGTCAGAAATGGCCGTTTCCAGGTGGATATGACGTTTGACAAGATACCCGGCGGCGTGCGACGCGGCCAGTCCGTACCCGTCCGGCTCCAGTTGGGCAAACCTGCGGAGGCCACCTTGCTCGCTACCGGCGGATTTTTCAGCGATACCGGCGGCAACTGGGTGTTTGTGGTCGACCCGTCCGGCTCCAGGGCCGTCAGACGCGATATTTCCCTGGGCCGTAAAAATCCGCAGTTTTTCGAAGTGCTGAGCGGACTGGAAGCAGGAGAAGAGGTGATTACCAGTTCGTATGAAAACTTCGGGGATAAAGAGATATTGAACCT
>JAYSZC010000126.1:0-5434 GCA_043738235.1 Lewinellaceae bacterium
GTTTTACAAACGTCAGCTAACAGTTGTGGGGGAAATGAAACGACCAACGCTATGGTTTTCCACAATTATCCACTCCTGCGTTTATAACCCTGCAAAAGGCTGATTATAAATACGCTTGAATGCACAAAAAGTGTGGATAAAGATGGTAACTATTGGTAGCTCGGGCTGAAGTATAAGCAATTACGAGGTTTTTAACAAACTAACACCCCTGATGATGGCCGCAGGTTTTTTAATTTAAATCATCTAAAATTAATAAAGGGAAGTTACCTTCCGAAAAGCGAACGATATAAAGGCTCTACTTTTGTGTCAAGTTTTTATCGAACGCAAAAAAAATACAGCATTTATATGTTTCGCTTTACGGAGGATACGCGCATTGCAAAGGCAGTCAAAATCTGGTTGATAACGGGTTTGCTTATGGTTTTTATGCAAATCGTTATTGGAGGTATTACCCGGCTCACGGGAAGTGGATTGAGCATTACCCGCTGGGAGATCGTAACGGGTACGCTACCGCCGCTCAATGACGCGCAGTGGCAGGAGGAGTTCGCATTGTACCAACAGACGCCACAGTACCTTAAAATCAACCAGGGCATGTCTCTGGGCGATTTCAAGTTCATTTATTTCTGGGAGTATTTTCACAGGCTGTGGGCACGGCTGATGTTTTTTGTTTTTGTATTTCCTTTTGCTTTTTTTCTGTACCGGGGTATGTTTTCCCGCCGCCTGTTGCCCCGTATGCTGGTGGTGGTGGCCTTGGCCGGCCTGGAAGGTTTTTTCGGCTGGATCATGGTCGCCAGCGGCCTCATTCGACGACCCTGGGTAAATGCCTATAACCTGACCCTGCACCTCTGTATGGCCATTGTCATTTTTGCCTACTTGTTGTGGACACTGTTTATAGCGTACCAGCCGAAGGGCGTACAAAGAGCAAAGCGTTGGGGCGTTTCATTCGCATGGGGCCTGATGGTCCTGGCTTTTCTGCAAATTGCCCTGGGCGCCATGATGTCGGGTACCAAAGCCGGATTGGCATATCCTACCTGGCCCGGTATGAACGGATATTACCTGCCGGGCATTCTGCTGGACAGTTCCAACTGGATACCGGAAAATTTCAGGAACTACGACGTCAACGCATTTATGCCTACCCTGATCCAGTTTCTACACCGCAACGTTGCCTACCTGCTTTCGGCGCTGATTCTTTACTTTGTCTGGCGTACCGGGAAAAATGGGGCAGGTAGCCTTTCGCTGCGTTACGGGAATATTGCGCTGACAACTATGTTACTAATTCAGGTGTTGCTGGGTATAGTGACATTAATTCATTGCAAAGGCGCTATTCCCGTTACCTTGGGCGTTTTACACCAGGCCGGGGCTATTTTCCTGATGGGTTTTCTTTTATTTGTAACCTATCAATTGGATGCAACAGAACCGGATGTAGTTTGATGGTTTTTGCTATTTTTGCACAACTTATATTGAAACACAACGAATGACATTAATTGTAAAAGAAGAAAACGGCTTCCGTTTCATTGAGTCTGGAACCCAGGGTGAAACATTACTTTTACTACATGGACTCTTTGGCGCATTGAGTAATTTTCAGGGAATCATCAATCATTTTTCGGCTAATTACAATGTAGTTGTGCCTCTTTTGCCTATTTATGAAATGCCTATCTTACAGGTATCCGTAATGGGGCTGGTCGATTTTACTACCAGATTCGTTGAACACAAAGGGTATGACAAGGTGCATTTACTGGGTAATTCGCTGGGCGGACACGTTGCATTGCTGTATGCACTTGCACACCCCGAACGTATTGCATCTGTTACCTTGACGGGTAGTTCCGGTTTATTTGAAAGCGCATTTGGTACCGCTTTCCCCAAACGCGGCGACTACGAATACATCAAGAATAAAACCGCCGAAACTTTTTACAATCCTTCGGTAGCCAGCAAGGAATTGGTGGATGAGGTTTTTGACATCGTCAATGACCGTAATAAAGCCATTCGGGTTGTAGCCACGGCCAAGTCTGCTGTTCGGCACAACCTTGGTGATAAACTGCATAAGATCAAAGCGCCTACGCTCCTCATTTGGGGAAAGCAGGATACGGTGACGCCGCCTTTTGTGGCTGAGAAGTTTCACGAATTGATTTCCGGCTCCCAGCTGTATTTTTTAGATGAATGCGGACATGCGCCCATGATGGAAAAACCGGAAGATTTTAATGCGATACTGGATGGTTTTCTGAAAGAAGTATCTGAGAAAAATTCGGTAGCCTGAGTTTCAGGGTTAATTTATCGTATCGGACAAACATATTTATTAAAGTTTTGATAATCAATTACTTGTGTGATAATTGATGTAAAAACTCCCAATTTACATGTGAATCGCCCGGTTTGCACTGGCTGCCAGACAGGCTTCCTTAAATGCCTCCGTATAAGTTGGGTGCGCGTGACTCATACGGGCAGCATCTTCTGCCGAAGCCCTAAATTCCATGAGCGCTACGGCTTCTGCAATCATATCAGCTGCTCGGGCGCCGACAATATGAACGCCCAGTATCTCGTCCGTTTCCTTGTGCGCCAGCACTTTTACCATGCCGTCCAAATCCATGGAGGCACGGGCGCGGCCTAAAGCGCGGAACGGGAATTTGCCGGGTTTATATGGAATGCCCATTTCTTTGAGTTGTTCTTCCGTAAATCCCACACCCGCTACTTCCGGCCAGGTGTAAACAACGCCCGGAATCAGGTTGTAATTAATATGAGGTTTTTGCCCGGCCATAACCTCTGCAACAAACACACCTTCTTCTTCTGCCTTGTGTGCAAGCATAGCGCCCTGAATGACATCGCCGATGGCGTAGATACCCGGAACAGATGTTTGCAAATGATGATCTACGGGGATGCGGCCTTTTTCATCCAGCGTAATTCCGATCTGTTCCAAACCGAGATTGTCCGTATAGGGCCGGCGACCAATCGCAACGAGGCAATAATCGACATCCCAACTCAAGGTTTTTGATTCGTCATCGCGGCTTTTGGCCACCACTTTTACTTTGGTTTTGGAAGGGGTTACATCTGTTACGGCATGTCGCAGGTGAAATTGCATCCCAAGCGCTTTCAAACTTTTTTGAAGTTCGCGGCTGCAATCGCTATCCATGCCTGCAATAATCCGGTCTAAAAACTCCACGACATGTACTTCCGTACCGAGGCGCGCATACACACTACCAAGTTCAAGACCGATAACACCCCCGCCAATAATGACCATACTGCCGGGCACCTTTTCAAGGTTGAGCGATTCGGTAGAGGTGATGACGCGTTGTTTATCGTAATTGAAAGTAGCCGGCACAATGGGCTTGGAGCCGGTAGCAATGATGACGCGCTGTGTTTCTATTTCCTGCGTTTCCAGGGACGTTATTCTGATCCGGTTTTTATTGACAAAAGAACCATGCCCGTGGTACACGTCTATCTTGTTCTTCTTCATCAAAAAGTCGATTCCTTTATTGTTTTCAAGGACGACCTCTTTTTTCCGTTTTATCATTTGCGGCATATTGACCTTCAAATCTTTGAGGTCAATGCCATGCGTTTTAAAAGTGCCGTGGGCATTGTGGTAGTGTTCGGAAGAGTCGAGCAGCGCTTTGGACGGAATACAACCTACGTTTAAACAAGTGCCTCCTAACACAGGATAACGTTCAATTAAAGCAGTTTTCATACCCAACTGGGAGCAACGAATAGCGGCCACATATCCTCCTGGCCCGGAGCCGATCACGGTAACGTCGTAAGTCATGGATGATGTTTATTAAGTAAAGGGTAAAATTTCAAAAGGTAATCAGAAAATATAAAAGCCAATGGGCTTGCAAAAGTAAGGCATGGCACGTGTTGGTATCTTGAAAGAAGGCTTTTTTTATCCAGACAAGAAAAGCATTTTTGAGTGTAGTCCGGGTTGTGAAACAGGATGAAAGGGCATGATGTTCCACGTGGAACATTAAAAACGCCCGAGTAACCACGACTTGAAATCTTCATAATTTGTACTCATTTGTACCGATTGTTTTTCAGCATTGCTCAGCACTTGTAAACGTTCAGGTACTTCAACCGCTTGTTCCAGAATGGATTCAACGTCTTCGATGAACTTGGAAGGGTGGGCCGTTTCCAACACGATGCCCAAATGCTCCGGATGTGTTTCCTGGTATTTGCGAAGTGCGAGATAACCGACTGCGCCATGCGGATCAATGATGTAATCGTATTGCTGTTTTATTTCCCGCATCGCTTGGTGGGTCTCGGTATCTGAAAAGCCATAGCCGCTGATGTCGTGGCGCATATTGTTCCACGTGGAACAATAGATGTCGAGCATTCGGGCGAAATTGGAAGGCGCACCCACATCCATTGCATTGGAAAGTGTTCGTTGGGAAGGGCGCGGAGTATAGGTGCCACTTGATAGATACTCTGGAACTACATCGTTCGCGTTGGTAGCGGCGATGAAATGTGCTACCGGCAAGCCCATTTTTTGAGCCATTAATCCTGCGGTCAGATTGCCGAAGTTGCCCGAAGGGATAGAAAAAACCACCGGCAAGCCCTGGTCTACCACCTGTTTGAAGGCTTCAAAATAGTAGAATGACTGTGGAATCAGGCGTGCAATATTGATGCTGTTAGCTGAACTCAAACGGATGGGTTCGTTTACTTCCTTGTCTGTGAATGCCTTTTTAACCAATGCCTGGCAGTCGTCGAAGGTGCCGTCTACTTCCAGAGCGGTGATATTGTGGCCGAGGGCAGTGAGTTGTTTTTCCTGTAGCGGACTGACTTTCCCCGAAGGGTACAATATGACCACCTGGATGCCCGGCGTTTTATAGAAACCTGCTGCCACAGCGCCGCCGGTATCTCCCGAGGTGGCCACTAAAATGACTAATTCGTTGCTTTCGTTTTGGTTGAAATAGGCCATTGTCTGCGCCATGAAACGGGCGCCGAAATCTTTGAAGGCCAAAGAAGGGCCGTGGAATAACTCGAGGATATACGTAAGGTCGTCCAGTTTAACCGCCGGCGCTGGGAAGTCGATGGCCGTTTCTACGATGCGGCGCATCTCATTTTCCGGAATATCCTCGTGCAACAAGTTCCGGGTAATTTCAAAAGCAATCTCCTGAAAGGAATAGTCGGGCAGATGCCGGAGAAAATGATCTGAAAGCCGGGGTATTTCAACAGGCATAAAAAGTCCCTTGTCATCGGGCAAACCTTTAAAAATTGCCTCTTTCAGACTTGCACGCAGGGCAGGGTTGTTGGTGCTGTAAAACTGCATTGATTGTGTTCGTTTGTGTTTCGAAATAGTGTTGAGTGACAAGTCGGAAATATATGGTGTGCGGGCAAATTTGTACTATATTTTGGTAATCACAATTTCCACGCGCCGGTTTTTCTGGCGCTGTGCATCGGTGCTGTTGTCTGTCAAAGGAAACTTAGGCCCGTGGCCTACAATACCCAGGCGATGGGC
>JAYSZC010000127.1:0-2209 GCA_043738235.1 Lewinellaceae bacterium
CACTTCTCACTTCTCACTTCTCACCTCTCACCTCTCACATCCTCGCCACCTCAATCATCCTGTCTTCCACCCTCCGTACAATTTCATTGAATTGCGCGCTGTGTTTCACTTCCATGTTTCGGTTGAAAGGCAGATCGACCGAAATATGATGCACAAAACGGCCCGGATTCGCAGCCATGATGTAAATATCGTCGGCGAGATAAACCGCTTCTTCGATATCGTGGGTAACAAAAACGATGGTAGGCTGGAATTTGAGCCAGATATCCTCCAGCAAATCCTGCATTTGCAGTCGCGTATTGATGTCGAGTGCGCCAAAAGGTTCGTCCATCAGCAGGATATCGGGACTGGCGATGATACTGCGTGCAATAGCGATCCGTTGCAGTTGTCCACCCGACAGGGTAGGGTAGACGGCATATTTATTTTCGTGTCCGCTCAAGCCTACCATTTCGATCATTTCCTGGGCGCGGCGGCGGCGTTCTTTGGCTTCCACCTGCTGAAAACTCAGCCCCAGTTCCACATTTTCCAGCACCGTCATCCAGGGCAGCGAGGAATATTGCTGAAATACCATACCCGCCCGGATGCCCGATTCATGGACGGGTTTTTCGCGCAACAGTACCTGTCCGGTAGTAGGGTTCTGCAAACCGGCGATATAGCGCAGCAGCGTACTTTTTCCACAACCCGAAGCGCCCAGAATCACGACAAACTGACCCTGTCCGGGTTTGTCTTCAATCAAAAAGTCCAGGTCTTTGATAATGAAGTCCTTGCCATTGCTGTAAGTCTGGCTGATATTTTTCAGTTCAATGATATTAGGAAGATCGGTATCTTTTATTGCAAGCATGGTGGTAAGTAGTTATCCGTTATTAGTTATCTGTTATCAGTGTTGATAATCAAGCAACGGCCTGTAGCCCATTCCAAAGTTTCATTTCTCCCATCAGGATCAATCCGATAGCAGCCAGGATGACCAAACCGGCGCCTTGCAGCAGCATGGCGGCAGACAGGGATACAAACAAAGGCAGCAACACCGCGAGTGCAAAGGCTCCCAGCACGATATAAATACCGGTTTGTACTTCTTTCAGTCCGTCAACCTTGGTTTTATAATGTTTGTGCGGGAAGAGGCGTTTATCTAAATAAACAAACAACCTATCCTGCAGAATACCGATAACAATGATGAGCAGCAGCACGGCAAACACCTTATCCGTCTTGTCACGGCGGGCGAGCCAGTAAATCAGGGAGCCGAGTCCTCCGGTATTATTCAGGATTTCAGCAATGATGATGTACGTCCAGGAAATAGCCGTGAGCACACGCAGGTCTTCCATAAATTTGGAAATAACCGAAGGCAGGTAGACGGAAATCAAGGTCTGCCAGCTGCCGGCGCCCAAAGTGTACACCGTGGTGAGGTGTACACTTTCGACTTCATTGATGCGCTGTACAATCACCGGAATCATGTAGACAAAGATACCGAACGCCAGAAATGCCACTTTCATATTGTCGCCCAGACCAAACCACAGCATAAACAAACCGGTGAGCGCCGAAATAGGCAGGTAACGCATTGCATCGACCGGTCGGGAAAAAAGCCCCCGGAACAGGGGAATAAACCCGATCAGGCCGCCGACGAAAAATGACACCAGGATGGCCCAGAAATATCCTTTGAAGTTCAGCCAAATAGAATGGATGGTGTGAACAGGCAGGTTGTCTTCTTCCAGTAATTTTGGATAAGCCTGGATCACATGAAGCGGAGTAGGCAGGATTTTATAGATTTTTCCAACCGTCTTGGCGTTTGCAAACTGAATGCTGTCTGCCCGCAGCAGCGAGTCTCGGTTCAGATTTTGCAAAGAAGGATCATCTAAGCGGGGCGCCTGATAGTCGAGGGCGGGTATGGCAAGCATTTCGGCGAGTAACCACCAAAAGCCTATTAACAAGATTGCCCCGAGAATGCCGAGCGTGATATTTTGAATTTTGGAAAGACTTCCGCGCAGTTCAAACATGGGTTTTAGAGCGATTGCTGAATTTTGGAGTAAAAATACATGCACTCCAACAAAGTTCTGCGTTTTTATGTGGCTGTATTTTTTGTATGTTTGCCCTAAGAAACCTTTCAAACTCATATCCGGGTTATCCAACGTATTTTCTCCGACTCCCATGCGCCGTATTATTCGTCCATTTATTTATGTAATGCTCTTTTGGGGGGCCGGCGGGCTTTCAGCCCAGAGCA
>JAYSZC010000128.1:0-5422 GCA_043738235.1 Lewinellaceae bacterium
CTTCAGGCCGTCGGGAAGAGGCCATTTATGGCCGTAAAAAATAGCGCGCTTTAAAAGGCGCTTTTCCCGACAGCCTGAAGGCTGTGCTACCGTTAAAACCAACACAACAAACTACTATCACATGAAAAAAATAATGCTCTTATACCTGCTGATCGCCGTTTCCGGTGCGGTATTCGCCCAGGATCGCAGGGCGGTACAAATCGACAGCATGATGTCGTTTGCTGCCGGGAAAGGGCTGTTTAACGGCGTCCTATTCGTTGCCGAAAAAGGCAAAATGGTGTACCGCAAAAGTTTCGGGTATGCCAACTACGACACCAAAGAACCCATCACGGAGCATACCCTTTTTAACCTCTGCTCGGTTTCCAAACAATTTACAGCGATGGGCATTCTGATACTGATGGAACGGGGCAAACTCGGTCTGGACGACAGTCTCCGGCAGTATTTTCCCGAATTGCCGTACAGCGGGGTGACCCTTCGGCATATTTTGCACCATACCTCCGGTTTGCCCGATTATATGATGCCGGCGATGCTACACTGGGACGAAGGCAACCAGGCGTCCAATCCGGAAGCGATTGCATTGCTGGCAACTTACCGGCCACCGGTTTTGTTTCAGCCGGGCGACAGGTTTCAATACTGTAATACGGGTTATATCCTGCTGGCGACGGTGATTGAACAGGTCTCCGGCATGTCTTATGCAGATTTTTTACAGCAAAATATGTTCGATCCCCTGGGAATGGTGCAATCAAAAGTGTACAGAACTGTCTTTGACGAATCGAAACAACGCGGTATTGCATACGGCTATATTCTAGATATGCAACAGGGCAAAATGGTATTGCCTGAAAATTATCCACGGTATCATAAACAAGTCAATACCATCACCGGAACTTTTGGCGACGGCGGCGTTTTTTCCTGCAGCAGTGATATGTGGAAATGGGAAAATGCTTTAAAAACGGAACAATTGGTAAAGAAATCGACGATGGAAGCCGCGTTTACAAGCGGTTTGCTCAACGACGGGCAGGCAGCCGGATATGGCTTCGGATGGTTTGTGAGCCGGGATGCGGCGGGCCGAAAGCAGGTGGCCCATACGGGTGGCTGGCCGGGCCACCGCAATGCCTTTATCCGCTACCCCGACCAGGACATCTCCATACTGGTGCTGCGCAACAACGAAATCGAGTTTATGGGCATACAGCCCGCGGTGGTAAATATCCTGGAAGGCAAATCTTTCGAGATGCCAAGATATTCTTCGGAGCAGGTTTTGGCGTTGTCAGAGATGTTCGGTAAGGGGAATTAGAGGGGTGAGAGAGGTGAGAGGGGTGAGAGAGGTGAGAGGGTGAGAAGTGAGAGGGTGAGAGACGTCCCGTTTGGCCACTCGATGGGTTTTTAATTTGGTTTTTCAGGCCTGTAATCGTGAGTTGTGAATCGTGAGTGGCATTCTGTTGAAGAAGGAAGAACTCCAATAATTGAGGGTGAGCATTTGTAAATTATTCGCATTGATAACCATTTCAGGAGTAGAATCAACCCTTGTTCGTTCATTTCAGCCTGAAACACCCCGGATAACCAATAACTAATAACAGATAACTAAATATGAGAACGTTTTTTTCAATCCTGCTTTTTTTATCGCTACAACATGTGGCAGTCGCGCACAAGGCAACAACCAGCACGGAAGTTCCGATCAAAATTATCCAGGGTATGCCGTATATGGAATTAACTATCAACGGCAAAGGCCCTTTCCTGTTTGGATTCGACACGGGTTTTGGCGGCGAAATGGAACTCGATTCAGCGCTGGCGGTGTCCTTGGGCATCCGTCCGACGGGTAAAATGGAAGTGGGCGACGCCTCGGGGCGGAACAACCGCATACTCGATCTGGGGGTCTTGGATCAGGTGCAGGTCGGCGACTACATTTTCCAGAACACCAATGTTATCCTGCGCAACCGCAGGGCCTTGCCGGGCATGGAAAAAGTTTCCGGTATCCTCGGAATGGCATTGTTTAGCGCCTACACGATCACCATCGACTACCCGGGCCTGACGTTTCGCTTCGAGGATACACCCCTGCCGCCTGCCGACAATCTGACCATTCTCAACTACACGCCCGTCGGTGGCGGCGTGCCACAAATCGACCTGAAAGTGGGCGATATTGCGCTCAAAGCAGTGGTAGACGTTCGCAGCATGTCGGGAACATTCAAAATTCCGGAACAGATCATTTCGCAATTGCATTTCATTTCCGATCCGGTTGTTATAGGCCGTGGCCGTACGATCAGCAATGAAATCGTCATTCACCAGGTTCAAATTCAGGAACCTATTCAGTTCGGAAAATACAAATATGAGCGGCCGATCGTCACTTATCCGGCGTTGAATGAAGACGTTATCATTGGAGCAAGCACCCTGCAATCCTTTCGGATTATTATCGACCAGCAAAACCAACGCATTCAACTGTTGAAATTAGCAGAAAATGCGTTCATTTTGAACGGGATGAACAACGCAGGGTAGTGGCGCTTAAAGTATTGAATCAGCAAGGCGCCTGGGAGCTGGCAAAGCGTTTGGGGTGAATGTAAAACAGTTAAGTAAAAAGGCAAAAAGCAAAGGGCAAAAGGCAATGTAAATCAATGAGTTACAGAAGATTAACATGAACTATTTTTGAGCACAGATTGAATATGAATCAATTAAATATATTTATTCTTGCTTTTGGCGCTTTGCAGGGCGTGCTGCTCAGCGCTTTTATGCTTGGGAAAAGAACGTACCGTTCGGCCCACCTATTTTTACTGTTGTTCTTGTTGACCTTGTTGTTGCAGGTAGTCTTGAAAATCGCCACTAAAATGTGGGTCATGGAACATTTGCCTGTGGTGTATATGATTTCATACGAACTGCCTTTTTTATACGGGCCTTTGCTGTTCTTTTTTGTTCAAAACACAATGGGTAGGCGTGCGTTCGCCTTTAAAAACGATCTCTGGCATTTTATCCCCTTTTTGTTTTTTGGATTTGCGGATTTTATCCTGCAAACGACGGATAATATACTGATTTACAGGATGTTTGATATAAAACAGTCATATATTTTTTATGGCCAGTTCATCAGCCTCGCTGGGTATCACTGGTATTGTTATCGTTCCCTTCATCAACAGACCCGCAATGGAAATACATTTCAACAAGAAAAAATGCAGTGGCTTCGGCGGCATACCCTGCTTTCCGCTTTTGTTACGTTCAGTATTGCCATCGGCCTGTTTCTCATGTACACTGTTTACCCGCGTTACATGGAGGCGCGTTTTTTGTTTGTCGCCATTACCATTTATATTTATTGGGTGAGTTATGAAGTCATCCGGCGCCCGGACTTGTTTCGTGTGTCGCCGGCTCACATCCCGGATATTTCGCAGGCCGGTTACCAGCCTCCTGTTCCGGATGCCTCTGCGAGGATGGAGCCTCCCAAAAAGTACCACAATTCCACCCTGAAAGCGGCTGATATTGATGCTATACTCGCTTCGCTCCATAAAGTGATGCAGCATCAGCGCCCTTACCTGGCACCCGAACTGGGCATAGATACTTTGGCCGCGCTGGTCGGCACGAATCGCCACAACCTGTCACAGGCGATCAATGAACGCCTGCAAAAAAACTTTTACGATTACCTGAACGAGTACAGGGTCAGGGCCGCGCGGGCGCATTTAGCCGACCCCGGCAACGATCATTTGAAAATAGCGGCCATCGCTTACGACGCCGGATTCAACTCCTTGTCAACCTTCAATGACGTTTTTAAGAAACTGACCGGCCATACACCCTCCGCTTTCCGGAGCCTGGCGCAAAACACTTATCAAAATTCGCAGGTATAGGCCCGAATTGATCGGTTCGGTAGGAAGTAGCATGTGTAATGGCCCATTTTTGGACGAAATCTTACACACACCATGCTATGCAATTACTTCCTGATTACACTGCGCAACTTTCAGCGCCAATGGGTTTTTTCCATGCTCAATATGTTCGGACTGGCGCTCGGGCTGGCCAGTGCCATCTTCATATTTCTGTATGTGAGCGACGAATTGCAGTACGATACGATGCACCCGCATTACAAGAACACGTATCGCCACGGAACAAATCAAATGGGCCGAACCGGGATTTGACAAGGTGCTCGACTTTAAACTGCGCACCGGCCACCCGGACAAAATATTTGAAAAGCCCAATAGCATGGTGCTGAGCGAAACGGGCGCGCGTAAACTTTTCGGTCATGCCGACCCCATCGGGCAGATTGTCACCGTCAAACACGATTTTGCCACCCGCAACCGCGAACTGGACGTCGAGGTCACGGGCATCTACCGCGACTACCCGTCTAACTCGCATTTCAAGCCCGACTATATCCTGAATGTTAATGCTTTTCGCAGCATTTACCCCGATTTTACCCGTTTAATGGAAGGAACACGTTTTGGCGACCGGGAGAATCCCTTGTTTTTCTTTGAAAATTATATCGTTTTCAAACCGGGTGTAGACATCCCTTCCATTGTATCCATGCTACAGCCTTTGGCCGATCAATTGCTTTCCATACGGTACGGCGGCTTAGCCGGCGGCAATTGGCGCCAACCATCCGGGGTTTTAACCCCACAACTTTTTAAAAAACTTAAATGACTCAGTACTACCCTTCAAATATTCTCAAACCATCCAACCTTCAAACATTCTCCTACCATGAAAAAAGTATGTATGTTCATTCTGATGGCCGCTTATTGCAGCGTAGCCAGTTGCCAGACAACCCAGCAGAAACAAACGCTCGAAGCGCTGCAAGAAAAACTGAAAAAAGGCCATATCGGCATCAGCGAGGTATTGACCAATCAGGAGTGGATGGCTCTTCATTCGCTGACCGCTTTCCGGAATATGATCAAAGAAAACGCCCGGATGGGCAGTGTACAACTGACAAACGACCGGGAACCGGGTCAGAAAATAACAGTATTGGGCAGCGTTGCAGATAAATCAGGAAGGCCCCTGGGCGACGTGCTGGTGTATGTGTACCAAACCTCCAGTGCGGGTTGGTACGCCGATACAGCCGCGCACGTACAATCCAACGAAGGGGATTTTGGGCACGCGCGTTTGTTCGCTTACCTGAAAACAGACCCGGCGGGAAAATTTGAATTTGAAACCATCCGGCCCGAAGGTTATCCCAATTCCGATTTACCCGCCCATATCCATATCCTGATGTGGTCGCCTGACGGCAACATTATCCACGGAATGCCCGGGGAATTGTTGTTTGAGGAAGACAAAAGACTTACGCCGGAAAGAAAAAAACGCGCCTTGCAGGATGGTTATTTAGTTTCTAAAAATACCGGGACAAAAGAACATGGGGTGTATAAGTATGAATTGCGTGCGAAATAAAAGAGCAACAACAAAACGCTGCCGTTTGAGGCAGGTTACGTATGCGACTAATGGCCAAATCGCCAAAAATTAATTGAATTTGCCC
>JAYSZC010000129.1:0-2204 GCA_043738235.1 Lewinellaceae bacterium
CCGACGGCCTGAAGGCCGTGCTACCGTCGAATCCGCTCTGGTTTAAATGCATTCCAAAAATCCAGGATGACTTATGTTTCTTTTGTCTAAAAAAGGCGGCTGTTCCATTGCGACCAAAGCGGCATTTGCACAGCAATCCGGAGCGCTTGCGGTTTTGATTGCCGGGAAATAAGCAATTCTGTTTTGCTCAATTGGCCCCCTTCCAGTTCAAGGCCGGGGTAAGCAATTTAAGCGGCATGGATATTCAAAACGTCACGATAAGCGGTGCATTGGAACGTGAAAATGGAGAACACATCCTTGGAAGTGTGTTGCAAATTCCTGAAATACAGGCTTCGGTAACAGATAGTACCTATATTCTTCCTGATGTATTTAATGATTTGATTGTGCAGCCAGGAATACACCAAGTCACCTATACTATAGAGGGGATTGTAAATGGGGTTCCTTATCTGGATACCCGAAGCATACCGTTCGATGCAAACTCGTACGAACTGGCTAAGGAACTAAAAGGATCACAAACGGCATATCGGCCGGATAGTATTCCGACAGAAGGATGGGCAGTAGCCAACCTTTATTATTTAAGCGGTCCTTTCTTTGAATGGTATACAGCGGATGGTGTAGAGATATCTGTTTTGCCGGGAGAAGAAATGGATACTTTGGGGTCAATTCATATTGAGGTATTTCTTTTCGGTGTAAATGAAGATATACTCCCCGATCTTTCTAATTTTGATACCAGCGAGTTTTCCAGTTCGAGCCTGCACCCTATCGGCGTCGGCATTTTTAACATTGATCTTTCAGAAAACCAACCTTTTCTTTGGACAGAAATAATAGAATTGAGCACCGCCTCACCCGCGCCGGATCTGGAACCCAACAAGTACTATTTACTGGCAGCGACGTTTTCGGGGGAAAGCCAATACTTGTATCAGGGTTTTGATGAAACGTATGATCCGGGCAAAGTGAGTACCCTGGTATATACTGACAAATGGCATCTGGGGGGCTTTTATGGAAGTCCCAATGCCGCATTGCGCATGACCTTGAGCGTAGGACACGTAGAATGCCCTACAATAAAAACCCACGACCCATACCGGATCACCTATAAAATTTCTCCCAATCCTGTTCAAGATTACCTGACCTTGCACATGGCTTTTGAAGAATCTACAGATGCATTCATCACTTTTTCCGACATCAATGGCCGGGTAATCACTACAGATAGTCGCAAAGGACTTATTGACGACAAACTGACTTACCCTGTATCCCAATTCACGAATGGCGCGAATATCGTTCGAATCACTACCCAAAAAGGCACTGAAACCAAAGTGTTTATCGTCCAAAAAGAATGATTTTGAAACACCTAAAGCAGTTTTTTACATTTCTATTTTGCCATTGTATACTTACTTTATCAGCGCAAAACCCCTATAAAACAAGCTGGAAGCAGGAAGTCTCCTGGCTGGGCGGCAGCGGTGCCGGAATCGGCGTTTCCGCCTGGCTCCATACGCACAACCAACCATTTACGAGCGCTCAGGTGGAGGCGCTGCAATTGAGCCGGGTGCTGAAATTTGACCGTTTCGCTACCCGGCAGTTTTCCCTGCCTGCCCGCAAAGCCAGCGATGTTTTGCTGCTTTCCGCTATTGCTTCACCGGTTTTGTTGCTGCTCGACCGGGATATTCGTCGTGACGCGCCGACGGCGGTTTTGCTGGTAGGCGAAACGCTGATGCTCGATCTGGCGCTCACCAGCCTTTGCAAGGAAATCGTCCGGCGGCCCCGGCCTTATTGTTACAATCCGGAGGCGCCTATGTCAGACAAGTTGAGACGTGATGCCCGGGCCTCTTTTTTTTCAGGGCATACTTCCATGAGTGCGGCAGCTACATTTTCCGCTGCGCAGATATGGTCGGACTATCATCCCGATTCCTCCTGGAAACCGGTTGTATGGGCCACTGCGGCAGCCATTCCGGCCACTGTGGGCTTTTTGAGGGTTAAAGCCGGCAAACATTACCTGACGGATGTACTGACCGGACTGGCCGTTGGAGGCGCCTGCGGCCTGCTGGTGCCCCGATTTCATAGAATCAAAAAGTAGCGCTTGGCAAATGGAACACGGATTTAACGGATGGGACACGGATTTTTGGATTAAATGGAACACGGATTTGACGGATGGGACACGGATTTTTGGATTAAATGGAACACGGATTTGACGGATGGGACACGGATTT
>JAYSZC010000130.1:0-2204 GCA_043738235.1 Lewinellaceae bacterium
CATTTGCCAGGGTGACAGTTACATTTTACCGGATGGTCAAATGGTCAGTTCAGCAGGTATTTATCAAAGCACCCTTTCAGGGATGTTTGGCTGCGATAGTGTTATTCAAACCAAACTGAGTTTTTACCCTGCCATTGCGCCGACAACTTTGCAGGTCTTTTTGTGCCCGGGCGACAGCCACACCTTGCCCAATGGCCAGTCGGTCAGTGCTACCGGCGTTTATTCAACTCATTTGCAAGCTGTGAATGGATGCGATAGCCTGATTCACACCACTGTCACCGTCAGCACACTTATTTCTGTAGATAGTGTTCATATTCAACACGATACGGGCAATGGCAATGGCGCTGTCAGTTTGCAACAGGTCAGCGGAGGCACGGGGCCTTATACTTTTCAATGGAGCAACAACGCAACCGGCCATTCCATCGGGTCTTTGTCGCCCGGCAATTACGAGGTAACGATACGGGATGCTTCGGGTTGCGAGCGGGTGTTTTCGTTTACTGTCGATATGCAGGTGGCAACGGATGAGCCGCTGCCCGGACTTACCTTTACGTTGTATCCGAATCCCTTTGTAGAACATATAGAAGTGGCGCTGGAAATGGAACAATCCACCAACGCGCGGTATGAATTGCGCTTTATAGATGCGCAGGGAAGACTTTGCAGGGTGTACACTCTCCGACAGGGTGTATCCGAATTGCTGGACTCCGGCTCTTTGCCGGCGGGTATTTATATGGCGCAGTTGCTGGAAAATGACAGGGTAGTGCGGAATAGCCGGGTGGTGAAACACTAAAGTCCGAAGTCATCAGTGCGAAGTCGTCAGTCCATAGAGTACACCGTTTCATGTTTAGGAAACCCATGCATGAAACGGTGTACTCTACGGACTGACGACTTCGCACTGACGACTTCGGACTAACTAATTATCTTTGCCCAAAATCCTGCTATGGAAGTGGAGTTTCTCGCCCGGCTGCAATTTGCCTTTACCATTGCCTTCCACTACATCTACCCGCCCCTGAGCATCGGTTTGGGTATGATGCTGATATTTTTGGAAGGTATGTACCTCCGGACCGGAGACAAGCAATACGAACAACTCACCCGTTTCTGGATCAAAATTTTTGCGCTCATTTTCGGGATCGGCGTGGCGACGGGTATTGTGATGGAATTTGAGTTCGGCACCAACTGGGCGACCTATTCCCGCTACGTGGGCGATATATTCGGCTCGGCGCTGGCGGCGGAAGGCATTTTCGCTTTTGCGCTGGAGTCCGGCTTTCTCGGCATTCTTTTGTTCAGCTGGCACCGCGTCAGTCCGCGGGTGCACTTTTTTTCGACCATCATGGTGGCGCTCGGCTCCATATTTTCAGCCATCTGGATCGTGGTGGCCAATTCCTGGATGCAGACGCCTGCGGGTTATCGCATCGAGGGCGAGGGCCTGCACGCACGGGCGGTGGTGACCGATTTCTGGGCGATGGTATTCAATCCTTCGTCAATGGATCGCCTGTTGCACGTCATTTTGGGCGCTTTTCTGGCGGGTTCTTTTCTGGTGCTCAGCGTCCATGCCTGGTACATAGTGAAAGGTCGTTTTGTGGAAATGTCGCAAAAAGCCTTTCGCATCGCTTTGGTTTTTGCAACGGTGGCAGCACTGGCGCAGTTGTTCAGCGGTCACCGCTCCTCACAATTGATTGCAGCACACCAGCCGGCCAAACTCGCCGCGTTCGAGGGCCACTACGATAGTCTGGCCGTGGCCGATTTGTATTTATTTGGAATGGTCGATGAAAAAACGGAACAAGTGCGCGGGGTGGCCATCCCGAAAATGTTGACTTTCCTGATACACGAAGATTTTACCACGCCGGTGCCGGGCTTGCGCGCATTCCCGGAAGCGGACCGGCCTGCGCGGGTCAATTTTGTATTCCAGACGTATCACCTGATGGTCTCTATCGGAATGGCGCTGATTGGGCTGACCGTCCTGGCTTCCCTGCTGCTTTGGCGCGGGCGTTTGTTCCGGCAAACCTGGCTGTTGCGGCTGTTTGTCCCGGCTGTTTTATTGCCCCAGATCGCCAATCAGGTAGGCTGGTACTCGGCTGAAGTAGGTCGCCAGCCCTGGGTGGTGTACGGCATTTTGCGCACCTCCGAGGGCCTTTCCAAATCCGTAACGGCCGATCAGGTCTGGTTTTCACTCATCCTTTTTTCCTGGGTATATGTATTGTTGTTCA
>JAYSZC010000131.1:0-5420 GCA_043738235.1 Lewinellaceae bacterium
GGCGAATGGAACACTGGAACCTGCAGGCAGGTCGCAGGGGCGTACACCCGGTGCGCTACCGCAACCCAGACAGTCGATCGTAATATCATCCGGGAAGTCAATATCAGCGTGTGTGAACGGAGTCAGGTAGATGTACTGCGTGCACTGGCTGGAGTTACCCCAGGAGTCTTTTGCAGTCCAGGTGCGTTCGATGCGGATAATATCGCAAGCGTCTTCACCCGTGATAACCACGTCTTTTTTAGACAGGTGCGCGCCAGGTGCATTCGGGTTCGTCACGATCAGTGTGATCGGGCCTTCGCAACCGTCTACTGCAGTAGCAGGCGGTACGTCGACCGGGCCGTCTGGTGGCGTAGGGCCGAAATCAGCCAGGATATCATTCAGGTCGGCACAGTCGTAGACACATTCGCTTGGTATCAATGTACCGTCTTGTGTAGTGATGTCTACACTGTACGCACCGATAGCATCAAAAGCACCGAAAGTAGTAAATACGATCGTGTAAAGACCAGGCGCCAGGAATGTGGTGATCTGGAAGTTTAAACCTGGACCGGAGTCGTCATTAGATGTAAGGAAGTTTAAACATGTATTGGCCTCATCGAAGGAACCGCCGGAGTACAGCATTCCATAAGTATCTTCACCCGGAGCATTGCCAATCAGGGTGAATGTACCTGCCTCACCTACAAAAAACGTATGTGTTTCATAGAATACATCAGGCGTAAAAATCACAAAACATCCGGCAGGAGTAGTACCACCGGTTAGAGAAGTAATGTTTTCGTCGCCATCGAGAGAACCATCAAACGATTCGGAAGTCGAAGTGCCGGCGCAAGGGCCGCAGTCGATTACCGGTGGCAGTTTGTCTTCGATGTTGATATTACCCCAGCAGGAGTTTTCATTTGCCTGCGCAATACCGTCGCCGTTTACATCATCCACTACGCGAATGGCAAGTACACGGTGCACGTCAAGGTTGGTGAGGAAAGCATTTACCCATGGACCGTTGCCCAAAGGAAGGGTGCGGTCTACTTGCACGAGATAGTCGTCGTAGCAATTGTACGGGCCGCCTTCGAGCACCATATCGGCAGTTACTTGCAGTTCGCAGCTCTCATCCAAAGAGATATTGGTCAAGTCGTTGCAAATCAGGGAAGTAATACCGCCTGTGAAAGGAACCACCGTCACCGTAAAGGTGCAAGGAGCGCTTACGTTTGGAGGAGTAGCGAAATCCGAAGCCGTAAAGGAGAATACGTGTACGCCCGGTGCAAGTGCAGTACCTGATGGAGGTGTACCCGGGCCAGGGATAATCGTCGGAGTAGCTGGGATAGAGAAATTATTAATGACTGATCCCGTTGTCGGGATACTAACATCATTCGTCTGACGGAAGCAAATAACATCGCCCGCTACCACAGCTATGGAAACAGAACCCGACTGATTATCCGGGCCGAACGGATTATTCAGAGGAAAAGAATTCCCGTTAACCGTGTAGGCAAACGGATCAAAAAAAGCTTCCCCAAGGATGGCGTTGTAGTCCCAGTCAAAACTCATGGTACCTGATGCAGGTACTGTGATACAATATTGCGAAACAGTATTATTACCTGCACCCAAAACAACACTAGTGCCTGTTACAGCAACAGAAGCGCCTGAGGAAGTACCACCCAGAACGGCTGCGTTCGGAGCGCTCAAAAATGGCGCGTTATCCGTAGCAGTAACTGTATAGTTGAATACGGCACTACATTCGCCTGGACCCAGCACAAAGGTGGCATTGCCGGGACAAACGAGTGTCGGAGCCTGGTTGTCTAATACAGTAATGACTTGGGTAGCGAGTTGTTGTCCATTACAAGCGTTGAGTGAACGCCAAATCACCGTGTGGGTGCCAACCAAAAGACCGGGAATAGTACCGGCAGCAGGTACGAATGCACCACCGTCGACACTAACCGAGATAGCCTGGCCTGCACAATCACCACCACCTTCCGTAGTAGGAACGGCAATAGGCGCGCTTACGGCAAGTCCGGGCGCTGTGTTCAGGCTGACCACGCCAGGCAGCGCAGGAGCAAAGTTACAAACCGGTGTAACAACACCTGCAAAAGAGACGGACCATGCGCAAACAAAAGCATCAGCTACACCACCATCGTTAAAGTTGTCCACCACTTTCAGCAGCCAAGGGCCGTCTGCGTTTTCGCCGGTCAATGAACTGTTGAAAAAAGTGCCTACAATCAGGTTGCCGCCTTGCGCAATGCTGGCAGGTGCTGTACTGTGGAACACGTTAGTAAAACCGCAGCCGGTCGAAGTAGCGCCAGCATTGCAGGTGGTTTCAAGGGCCGTAGCAGGAGCGTTGGATGCAGCGGCCGAACCTACATAAGTAAGGCTCAGGTTGTTGGCGCTACATCCGAAAGTGCTTGTAGGAACGCCCGGGCGATCCAACAAGACATACACATCACCGGTTGGCGAAGTCAGGGTAACCTGAAGGTCACCTATCCACGAATAATCAAGCACTAAGTTTACTGAAACGAAATTGTTAGCTGCCAATGTGCTTACACAGGCAACATTAGCAGTAAATGTAGCACCGTTGGTGTTCACTTCTTGGACAGCGCCGGTTGAACCTGGAAACGTTTGAGCATTTGCGCTCAAACCGGATAACAGCAGCACCACTCCCAATAACAGACGCCCAACAAAAGGAACGAGACTGGTAGAAGTCTTTTTTTTCATGAGAAGAATAAATTAAGGATGAAAATTTACAAAATGAATTGGAATCAAATTCGCACTTGGGAACAATTAGTTGGACAACAAACTTTGTGTTTCCGACTTAAAATCCAATGTGTACGAGCGCGATCCATTTTTCGCAGAAGGAGAAGTCCCCGTGTTGCGGAGGAAGGCGCTGTACTTGTCAGCACCCATGTCTATTGCACTTGCAACGGTTTGCCCCTCATCCAGAAAAAGGATCATCTTCTGGTAAATATTTGATTTGACATGCAGTTGGGTAGATGCAGGCTGATCAGGGTTTTGTTTAGCCTCAATCTCCCATGCGCTGGCCTGTGCACTCAAGCGCGTTTTAGCCACTGCTGAAGAAACGTAGGACTGTGCGCTACCTTCATTCCAAAGCAGGAACATCAGGAAGAACAACGCTACGCCGAACTTCGAAAAAAGCACATTAAAAATGTTTTTTTTCATGTTTAAAAAAATTGTAAAGTGAAAAATGTTAGTGAGTGAAAAAATAGTTTAAATCACACAAAACGTATCCGCCCGAAAACACCGGTTGACTGTTATGCGATAAAAAAAATAGCATTTTTAAGGAGAGGACTCTCCTTAAAAATGCTATTTAAATATGCGTAACTCTGTCGGCGGAAAGAGTAGACAAAACATAGGATAAACTTTTCAAAAGATCAAAAAAGATTAAAAAAAAGAATCGGGATTGGAATGCTCTGGTGTTAAAGATTTTCATCTAAAGCTACCAGAGGCAAAAATAAACGACCAAAACCATGCCAAAATATGTTAATCAGGGGAGATTCCAGGAAAACCAACCGGGTTCATCCGAGACGTGAGCAAAGGTATATATTTATTTTAAAGTATGAAATTTCTACTCTAAAATTTTAATTTATTTGTTCTCCACCGTTGCGGGTGTCAATTACATGGTCATTCCGGCTTTTTGAGCCATAAAGATTTGGCATCATTGACCTACCTTTTGATTTTCAGGATATTTTTTTTCACTTCTGCCAGTAGGCTATCGGGAACAACTGCTATCATTTGCCGGTAACTTTCCCTGGCGCTGTTCAATTCATTATTCATAAGGTCTTGTTGGGGCAATTTGCTCAAAGAAAGTGCGAATTCCCTGGATTTTGCTTCGGCGCTTTCTTTGGGAATCTTACCGGCAGTGTAATCGGCCAGCAGGGTTTTTTGTTCATCCAACTTTTGGGTGTAGGCCCCAAAACCGTTTTGCATTTTGCTACCTACTTTCTGCCATTGTTCGGCCTCCTCCGTGTTGTACATACGAATGTTCTTTTTGACATCATCCGGCAAAGTGAGCATAACGCTTCCCATTTCATACATTTCCGTACCGAATTGTTGTAAAGCAGAGATATGCGGTTCATATTTATCGATGTCTGCCTGCATTTGGCTTATCAATGCCTGATCCGGGCCTGTTTTGCAGGAAAAAATGGTGAGTGCAAAAAAAGGAACGAGGAACGATATCTTCATATTCATGAGTTTAAAATTTTTGGCAAATGTACCAGAGTTTTTGGCAGGAGCAACGCTGTATATGGAAAAAATTAGAAGTGCGGGGGCGTAAGACCCGGGCACGGCAAAGGAAAAAGCCTCTCGTGCGACTTTTCGCAGAGAGGCCATCCCAAAAACCAATTGTTAAAGACATCTATCGTTCCACTTCGATAGAACCGAAGCGATTTTCAAAAAAATTACTGGAACAAATCGGACTGCGAGGTAGGCGTACCCGGTTTGGCCGTGCTGCGGGCCAGCGAGCAGGCTACGCTGATTTCGTGAGAACCGCCATTGTATTGCTGGAAGTTCGAGAAAGACACATCGTAGGAGTAGAAAAACTGGAACTGTTTGAATTTGCTGCCGATGAGGAAAACGGCGGAACCCCTGCTGTTCGGACGATAGGTCAGTCCGGCAATCAGTTTGTCTTCCAGGAAACGCGCCTGTACATTCATATCAATCTGGTAAGGCGTATCGCGGAATTGGCGCATCGTCAGCGATGGCACCACCTTGAAATTCTGGCTCGGCACATCCAGGATGTAACCCAACTGGAAAACATAGTGTTGAAAAAGGTTGCCGCCCCTGGGTTCTTCGTCTATCGGCACCTCATCGAGGCGGGTGCGAATAGTATTCGGCAGGGTAAGTCCGACAAAAAAGCGTTCATCGTACAGAATATGCGTACCGATAGAAGCATCAAAAATCTGCTGCCCGTCCACCAAACCTTCCAGCGCGCTGTCATTGCGATCCACCAATGGGTCGGAGAGCAAATCGGCGGACGCCTGCCGGCGCAAAAATTCTGTGGAAAGCCCCAGGCCGATTTGCGCTTTCTGAATTTTGAAACGGAACGAATAGTTCAGTTGCAGTTTCAGGGTCGTCAGGTCGCCTATTTTTTCAGAGAATACGCCTGCGCCCAATCCCAGCTTGTCTGTCACGGGGCCGTTGTACATCAGGGTATAGTTGGTAGGCTTCCCCGGAAAACCCGTCCAGGTGCTGCGCGCATTGGCAATGAACTGATGGGTGTTTTCAAAACCTGTATAACCAGGGTTGATCAGTACCGGAAAAACCTGGTATTGCGAATAAACGGCTTGTTCCTGGGAGAAAGCTGCTGCGGCGGCGAACAGCCCAAATAAGAGCGTAAAAAGTGCCTTTTTCATTGTAAATCGATGTTGGGCGTAAAGATTAAGATGTCAATCGTGAGTTAAGGGTGTACGAAGGATTTTGTTCTT
>JAYSZC010000132.1:0-5414 GCA_043738235.1 Lewinellaceae bacterium
TGTCCTTTTTCTCATTTATGTCTCGGTATCTTAACGCTTTCATACCACAAAGGTAAGTGCGCGTTATTTTACAACCCTAATTCTGTATACTATCTAGTAAATTAAGAATTTTTTTCATCATTCATCATTCATCATTCATCATTCATCATTCAATATTTGTACTTCCCTTTCCACTGCTCCCTCAGTTGTGCCCTTGTCCGCTCCTCAGTGGAATTATTGCCCGGTTCGTACAGAATGGTGCCGTCGATGGCTTCGGGCAGGTTGTCTTGTTGTACAAAATTGCCCTGGAAGTCGTGTGCGTACTGGTAACCCGAGCCGTAGTTCAGTTCTTTCATCAATTGGGTTGGGGCATTGCGCAAGTGCAGCGGAACGGGCAGGCTTCCGGTTTGTTTGACGGTCGCTATGGCTCGGTTGATGGCCAGGTAGGATGCATTGCTTTTAGCGGAAGTAGCTAAGTAAATGGCGCATTGGGAAAGGATGATCCGCGCTTCGGGCATACCGATCATACGAATGGCATCCATTGTGGTCGTGGCCAGCAGCAGGGCGTTTGGATTGGCGAGGCCTACATCTTCGGAGGCTAGAATGACCATGCGCCGTGCGATAAATTCGATGTCTTCCCCGCCGTCGAGCATACGCGCCAGCCAGTACACCGCCGCATTGGGGTCGCTGCCGCGCATACTTTTGATAAAAGCGGAAATGATGTCGTAGTGTTGTTCGCCGGTTTTGTCGTACAACGCGGCATTTTGCTGGATGAGTTCGCGTACTAGGTTGTTGGTGACCACGAGCGGTTTTCCCCGTTCATGGTCGGGCGCTCCGAAGTTGGCGATCAGCTCCAGCGCATTCAGCAGGCGCCGGGCATCGCCGCCGGAATAGAGCAGCAAGGCATCGTATTCCGAAATTTGCAGGGGTTGTGTTTTTAAAATGTCATCTTCCGCCAGTGCACGATCAACCAATCCGATGAGTTCATCTTTGGTCAGGTGGTTCAAAACATACACCTGGCAGCGCGAAAGCAGGGCCGGGATTACTTCAAAAGACGGATTTTCCGTGGTAGCGCCGATAAGGGTCACGATACCTTTTTCCACGGCGCCGAGCAGCGCATCCTGCTGGCTTTTGGAAAAGCGGTGGATTTCATCGATGAACAGGATCGCGCCTTTTCCTTGTTGAAACAGGTTTTGTTTATCCGCGCTTTCGATGGCGTCGCGGATGTCTTTCACCCCGGCGTTGATGGCCGAGAGTTGAAAAAACGGTTTTTGCAGCAGTTTGGCGATCAGTTGCGCCAAAGTCGTTTTTCCCACGCCCGGCGGCCCCCAGAGGATAAAAGAGGGAATTTTACCGCGTTCGATGGCTTGGCGCAAGACGGCTCCTTCGCCCACGAGGTGTTGTTGACCTACATAGGTGTCGAGGGTTTGCGGGCGCATCCGTTCGGCGAGCGGTATCATGCAGGAATGTGTGGCTGAGCGTGAAAGAAACAACTACTTTTGTCGGGCAAATGTACGCCGGATGTATCAACTCTTAAACTTCACCAACAGATGCTGCTGAAATTCAAAAATTACTGCTCGCCTGCCATCGTTTTTTGGATCGCTTTATGCGTGTTCCAACTTGCATGTTCCCCGAAAGTTGTTAATTCGCCTGCCGAAGGTTTTAACGCAGCGGCTTCTGACGCCAAAGCCGTGGCGATTGCTGATGAAGTGATGGCGGCCATGGGTGGCCGGCAGGCTTGGGACGCAACACATTATATTTCCTGGAATTTTTTCGGTTCGCGCACCCTCCTCTGGGATAAATACACCGGATTGTGCCGAATCGAATGGAAAAAACGCCCCCTGAAAGTGATCGTGAACGTCAACACAGGAACTGGCAGAGTAGCCATCGACGGCGTCGAACAAACGCAGCCGGACACGTTAGCCAAGTACCTGGATATGGGTAAAAGAGCCTGGATCAACGACAGCTACTGGCTTCTGATGCCTTTTAAACTCAAGGATTCCGGCGTAACGCTCCGCTACTTGGGCGAATCAAAAACGGAAAAAGGCGCAGCGGCGGATCTGGTGCAAATGACCTTCGCCGGGGTAGGGGTGACGCCGGACAATAAGTACCATGTTTGGGTGGACAAACAGTCGCGGCTGGTTACACAATGGGCGTATTTTCCCAAATTTACGGATGAAAAACCCCAGTTTATCAACCCCTGGAACGACTACAAACGCTACGGCACTGTCCTGATTTCCGGCGACCGGGGCAGGGGAGAGGTGAACATGTTGCCGATAGAGGTGCTGACGGAAGCGCCTGCGGGTGCTTTTGAGAAGTGGTGAGATTTGTGCGTTTCAAAGGACAAAGGACAAAACCCACACACCGGCCAGGGCTGCCAAAGCCATTGCGCCGGTCACCAGGGTATATGATCGAAGCGCTGTTGCGGTGTCCACTTCGGAAAATCGGGATACCACCCAAAAATACGAATCGTTGGTATGCGACACCAACATGGAACCGGCGCCCATCGCCAGCAGCGCGAGCGAGCGAGCGCTTTCGGTTTCAAAACCAAGCGCAGGCAGCAACGGCGCGAGGATACCTGCTGTGGAAATGACTGCTACGGTCGAGCTGCCTTGTGCAGTTTTGAATACAGCCGACAAGATAAAAGGAGCCAGCAAGCCCAGACCACTGGCGCTGAGGCTTGGACCGAATGTGTCGGCAATCCGGAGCGCTTTGATCACTTCTCCAAATGCGCCACCGGCGGCGGTCAGCAGCAGGATGTTTCCGGATTTGTGAAGTGTTTTAACAAACCCAGGATGGTATCCGGCGTCAGGCCGGCACCCAAACCTGTTGCTACCGATACGAGCAGCAACACAAAAAATACGTTGAATTTGTAGCGGGCGCTCAGCAAGATGATGGCGGCAATGGCAGCGCAAAGGAGGAAAGCAGTGTAGAGCATGATAGTAAACGGATGTTGGCAAAACTCCATTCTCATTTTATGGCGAATTCTCGCGAATTCTTGCAAGTATTCGCGCAAGTATTTGCGAATATGCGCGAGAATTCGCGTATATTTGTTTTTTTATTAAAATTCGGCTTATGCTTATCGAACGTGCACTCAAGCAGACACTACAGCAACGCCTGACTGCAAGCAATAAAGTTATTTTGATTTTCGGCCCGAGACAAGCGGGTAAAACGACACTTGTAAGGGAAGTTATTGCGAACTTTGAGGGGCGAAAATTAGAGATTAATGCTGATGAGTTGCGGCATATTGACACCCTTTCAAGCCGGAATTTAGACCGGCTTACGCAGCTGGTAGCCGGCTACGATTTGTTGTTTCTCGACGAGGCTCAACGTATTCCGGAAATCGGTATCAACCTGAAAATATTACACGACCAGATACCCGAACTGCGTATTATTGCCACTGGTTCATCGTCACTTGATCTTGCTTCCCAGACGCGTGAACCGCTCACAGGCCGTACGCGTACCTATCAATTACTACCACTTGCTGTGAGTGAATTGGCTACACATTTCAATCGTTACGAATTGGACAACCAACTTGAAAACCTGCTCCTTTTTGGCGGATACCCGGAGGCTTTTTCAGCAACAAATAAAGCAGATAAAATTGAATACCTGCGTGAACTGACTGCTTCCTACCTTTTTAAAGACCTGCTCGAAGTAGGGGCAATCAAATACAGCCCTAAACTCCGTGACTTGGTGCGGATGCTGGCTTTCCAGATTGGTTCAGAGGTTTCCATCAATGAGCTGTCAAACAAATTGCAACTTCACCGCGATATTGTCAACAAATACCTCGATTTATTAGAAAAAACATTTGTCATCTTCCGCTTGGGCGGATACAGCCGCAACCTTCGCAAAGAAATCACACGACATGACAAAGTGTTTTTCTGCGACCTCGGAGTACGCAATGCCATTATTGAAAATTTTAACCCCTTGGAGCATCGCGAGGACAATGGCAGGCTTTGGGAAAATTTCCTGTTCATCGAACGTATGAAAACCCAAATGTATCGGGGCGACTCCGCCAACAGGTATTTCTGGCGCACTTATACCGGAGCAGAATTGGACTATATAGAGGAGAAAAACGGACAACTTTATGGCTTCGAGTTCAAATTCTCCAATAAAACTGCCAATGCTCCCAGGATTTGGCAAGAAACCTATCCGAATGCCTCGTTTCAAACGATCAACCGCAGTAACTATTTAGATTTTTTGTTGTCCGAGTTAATTTAAAGTTTCAGGAAACATTCACCCCCGGCCATTTTACCAAGACTGTTAAGTTCAGTTCTTTTTGCATTGTACATTGAAAATTAGTCATTGAAAATTGGACATTTTTTAATTAAAAATTCAAAAAATGTCCAATTTTCAATATCCAATGTACAAGTAGCACTTAACAGCCCCCGGCCATTTTACCGGCTCACCCGGCCACCAGAATTCCCGGCCATCAAAGCACGGACTTCTGCCTCAGTACACAGGTTGAAATCTCCGGATATGTAATGTTTAAAAGCAGCGGCTGCTGTGGCAAACTCAATGACTTCCTGTAAATCCGCGTCAGCTTTTTGTAAACCGAAGAGGAGTCCGGCCATAAAAGCGTCGCCGCTGCCGATGCGGTCGAGCATATCGGGCAGCTCGTATTTTTTGGAGGTGAATAAGCGTTGCCCGTCAAAAATCAAACCCTGATAACTATTGTGCGACGCGGAAAAACCTTCCCGGCGTGTCATGGCGATGTGTCGTAGCCGGGGAAACACTGTTTTTACAGCAGATAACACCACCTCAGGGGCCGTGTCAACCTCATTTTTGATACCGAGGCAAATATCGAATGCCGTCTCGTCGCCCAGCAACACATCGGTAAATGCCAGGAGGGCAGGCATGATTTCATCCGGCTTTTTTCCGTAATTCCAAAGATTGGCGCGGTAGTTCATATCGCAGGAAATCGGGATATTCAGTTCCTTCGCAACCGTCAGGCCTTCCGACAGCGCATCAGCCGCCCCTTGCGAAAGGGCCGGCGTAATACCCGACCAATGTAGCCATGTTGCATGTTCGAGCGCTGCCCGCCAGTCTATCATACCCGGGCCGAGGCTTGCCATACCGCTGCCTGCGCGGTCGTAGCGCACTTTGGACGCCCTGCGCCCTGCGCCTTGTTCCAGGAAATAAATGCCCAGCCTGTCGCCGCCTTGGAGGGCAAGGTGAGTAGCCACGCCGTGTTGTGCCACTGCTGACAGCGCCGCCTGCCCCAGTTCGTTGTCAGGTAGGCGGGTCAGGTAGGCGGTTTGAATACCAAATTGCGCCAGGGAAACGGCAACATTGGCCTCGGAGCCGCCGTAAACGGCCTCGAATTGCCGGGCCTGCACCATCCGTTGCGCGCCCGGGGGAGATAGGCGGAGCATAATTTCTCCAAAACAAACAATCTGCATGGCCAAAAGTATAAAAAAGGCGTGTTTAATTAA
>JAYSZC010000133.1:0-5404 GCA_043738235.1 Lewinellaceae bacterium
GCCCAGGCAGGGAAGCAGGATGGCTTCCTTGCCATGCACCAGGTGGCTGCGGTTGAGTTTGGTGGATACTTGCACGGTCAGGTCACAGCGGCGCAGCGCCTCGGCAGTGAACAAGGTATCCGGTGTGGCGGAAAGAAAATTGCCGCCCATCGCAAAAAAGACCTTGGCTTTGCTCTGGTGCATAGCGTGAATACTTTCGACAACATCATAACCCGCTTCCTGGGGCGGGCGAAAGCCGAAAGTCCGTTCCAGGCGATCCAGAAATGCCTGCGGCGCTTTTTCGTTGATACCCATCGTGCGGTCGCCCTGCACATTGCTGTGGCCGCGTACCGGACAAGTACCAGCGCCCGGCCTGCCTATGCTGCCTTTCAGGAGCAGCAAATTGACAATCTCCTTGATTGTATCTACAGCGTTTTTGTGCTGCGTAAGCCCCATTGCCCAGCAGGCGATGATCTTTTTATGGTTTATCAGCAGTTTTGCAGCCGCTTCGATTTGCGGCAAAGGAACGCCGCAGGCAACTGCCAGATCGTCTAATTTGTATTGTTTCAGGTTTTGCAGGTATTCCTCATAACCGCTTGCGCGCTGTTGAATAAATTCATGGTCAAATACGGAACCTGGATTTTTTTCTTCAGCTTCCAGCATCAACAAAGCCAGCGCCTTGAGCAACGCCATATCGCCGTTTATTTTTACCTGCAAAAAAACGTCTGTCAGTTCTGTGCCGGTGCCCAGCAAACTACTCAGTTGCTGCGGATGGCTGAATCCCAGCAGACCGGTTTCTTTCAAGGGATTGACGGAAATAATTTTTGCGCCGTTTGCCTTGGCTTTTTGTAGAGCGGTCAACATACGCGGGTGGTTGGTGCCGGGGTTTTGACCCAAAATGACAATCACTTCCGCTTCGTAAAAATCTTCCAGCGTCACTGATCCTTTGCCGATTCCCAGCGATTCACCTAAGGCTACGCCGCTGGATTCGTGGCACATATTGCTACAATCGGGCAGGTTGTTGGTGCCAAATTTGCGCACAAACAACTGGTACAAAAAAGCGGCTTCGTTGCTGGTGCGCCCGGAAGTGTAAAAAACGGCTTCGTCGGGAGACGAAAGTCCGTTTAAGTGCGTTGCAATCTTCCGAAATGCATCTTCCCAGGGAATGGGCCGGTAATGCGCGGCGCCTTCGGGCAGGTACATGGGTTCTGCCAGCCGTCCTTTTTTGCCGATCTCGAAATCGGATAATTGTGCCAGATCAGCAACGGAATGGCAGGCAAAAAAGCCGGCGTCCAGTTTTTTGGTTGTTGCCTCTTCTGCAATGGCCTTTGCGCCGTTTTCGCAATACTCGGCAATACCGGAGCGCTCGTCATCCGGGTCGGGCCAGGCACAGCCCGGGCAATCGTGTCCGTCTTTTTGGTTGAGTTTGGCGAGCGCTTTAAAGCCGCGCGGCACATCCATGGCGCTAAACACGAATTTCAGGGCGCTCCAAACCGCAGGCAATCCGCCCGCTTTTACAGGAACAGTGCGGCGTTTAATGCCGGTAAATGCCACCGGGTTTTCGGCCTCGGGCAGTGTTTGGTCAGTCTTTTCGCTCATCGTGCGGGTTTGGATAGTTATCCGACTGATCTTCGATTGTTTCATCGAGACAAACGAAGTCTTTTTCCAACAGCAGGTGCAAAGCCATGTCGGGCGAAATCATTTGGACATATTCAAAACCGGTACGATCCTCCTGAGGCCATTTTTTTGCCGCACCTGCCGGGAGATACATGGTCATACGCTGGTTATGAAAATCGGCCTGCAAATGCTGGATGTCTTCGCGCGTTTCCAGGGCATATATAAATTTTTGCCCCGCTCCCGTGCCAAAGCAGGTTTCTTCCACAATGGCTCCCGTTTCCGCCAGGGCGTTCACTTCCGTTTTAGTAAGCCGGTATCTTACAAAATTTCCTTTAATACGGATTTTCATAACTTAGTTATCCGTTATTAGTTATTGGTTATCAGTGTTGATAATCAAGCATTTACATAGAAATCAATCTAAATAATTTCGCTTGATTACTAAAGTCCTGCATGTCTTGTGTACAAATTAAACCTCTTTTCACGCAAAAATCCAATCAATGTAATGCCGAAAGCATCTGCGGTTGCCACAGCCAGGCTGGAAGGCGCACCCACCGCACAAACCACGGCGATACCCGCTATTGCCGCTTTTTGCAACAATTCAAAACTCGCCCGGCCACTCAGCAACAAGATGGAATCGTGCATAGGAATTGTATTGTTCCATGTACAATGGCCAATGAGTTTATCCAAAGCATTGTGCCGCCCTACATCTTCCCGAACGGCAAGTAAACGACCCGAAAAATCGAAAAGCGCCGCTGCGTGCAGGCCGCCCGTCAGTATGAATGTGTCCTGCGCCGCTCGCAAAGTGTCGGATAAGGTATAAATAATGTCCGGGTCTAAAGTTCGGGAAGGCGATTTCACAAGGGAACAATTGCCGTCCATTTTTACAGCGTCGATAGACGTTTTACCGCAAACCCCGCAACTGGACGTCGTATAAAAATGCCGGTCGAGGCGCTGTATATCGAATGTTGCCGTCGGGTCTAATTGAGCGAGTACAATATTCCCAGCCTCCTGACTACCGGGCAAGGCATCCACGAGCCGTACTGTCTGCAATTCTGCCGGATGGCGAATGATACCTTCCGTAAATAAAAAACCGCGCACCAGGTCTGCATCGGCGCCGGGTGTGCGCATGGTCACGGAAAGGCTTTTTATTACCCTTTGATGGTCCGGCCCGTATTCGACGCGTATTTCCAAAGGTTCTTCCGTTGCCAGAAAATCCTGTTTTTCGACAGAATCATGGCCGTTGAAAGTATGTACAGTAGCTTTAGTGACACTCAGTCGTTCCATAGCCTTTTTTTTACTTTTCCATCTTTATGAGGTTGTGCCAAAAGTCAGATGTTTGAAAACTAGCCAAAGAATACCAAATAAAGTTTTGGTCGGGTGCTAAAGTTGACAACTTTTTGAAAGTTGTCAACTTTACATATTGCATTTGGCAACCATAATTTGGCGCGAAAAAACATTTTTTTCGCTTTTGACTTTTGAAACAACCCTTTATGGCAACGGATAACTATTTTTTTTCAACTGCACTTTCGCTTCATTCCAGAGCGCATCCATCTCCGACAAAGTCATGTCTTCCAGGGGTTTAGGCGCCTGGTTTTCAATGTATTCAAACCGGGATTTAAACTTGCGGTTCACTCTTTCCAGGGCCGTTTCCGGGTCTACTCCGATGAAACGTGCGTAATTCACTAGCGCAAAAAGCACATCGCCGAATTCTTCTTCAATATCTGCCTGGGGCGCGTTGTTTTCGATATTTTCCTGCAATTCGCCAATTTCTTCTTCCACTTTTGCCCAGACCTGTTCCGTATTTTCCCATTCAAAACCGACCTGTTTGGTTTTTTCCTGCATACGGTACGCTTTCACCATAGCGGGCAGACCAATTGGGACGCCTTCGAGCAGCGATTTTTTACCTTCTTTCAGTTTTAGTTGTTCCCAGTTGCGTTTTACCTCCGCTTCGTCTTTCACCGTGATATCGCCATAAATATGCGGATGACGCGCTATCAATTTGTCACAAATGGCATGCAGCACATCGGCGATATCGAAAGCGCCCTGTTCGGAAGCAATGCGCGCATAAAAAACCATGTGCAACATAATATCGCCTACTTCTTCTTTCACGCCATTCAGGTCGTTCGTCAGGATAGCGTCCGCTAATTCGTAGGTTTCTTCTATGGTGAGATTGCGCAGCGATTCAATCGTTTGTTTGCGATCCCAGGGGCATTGTTCCCGCAATTCGTCCATAATGGTAAGCAAACGTCCGAAAGCGTCGAGTTTTTGTTGTAATGCGTTCATGTTCTTCATTAAAAGGCAAAATTCAAATGCGAAGATAGGCGGCTGCATGGAGAATCATTGTGCCTTCTGTTTCCAGCATAATTTCCGACTTTTACGCCTTGTACAACTAAGCCATACATGAGTATACTTATCCGCAATGCCCGAATCGTCAACAGGGGCCGCATTTTTGAATCTGATCTGTTGATCGAAAATGGCCGAATCGCCCGGATTGCGCCTGCAATCAGCAGCGGAGCAACCACCGAAATAGACGCAAAAGGCCATTATGTGCTTCCAGGAATCATTGACGATCAGGTACATTTTCGTGAACCCGGCCTGACGCATAAAGCCACGATTGCTTCTGAAAGCAGGGCTGCCGTGGCAGGTGGCGTCACCTCTTTTATGGAAATGCCCAATGTCAATCCGCCTACCGTAACACAGGCACTTTTGGAGGAAAAATACCAGATAGCGGCCCGCAGTTCGCTGGCGAATTATTCGTTTTTTATGGGCGCCACCAACGACAACCTGGAGGAAGTGCTGCGCACAAATGGCCGGAACGTCTGTGGCATCAAAATTTTTATGGGCAGCAGCACCGGAAATATGCTGGTAGACAGCCCGAATACGCTGGAACGCATTTTTGCCGAATCGCCGCTCCTGATTGCCACGCATTGCGAAGATGAAGCCGCGGTGCGGCGCAATCTGGCCCGTTACACAGCGGAATTCGGCGACGCGCTCACGGCATCATTTCATCCTGCCATCCGCGATGTCGAGGCTTGCCTGCGATCTTCTTCTCTGGCAGTCGACATGGCAAAGCGCCACGGAACACGGCTGCACATCCTGCACATCAGTACCAAAGACGAACTGGATTTGTTCGACAACAGTCTTCCTTTGGAGCAAAAGCGGATCACGGCGGAAGTCTGCGTACATCACCTGCATTTTTGCGCCGATGATTACGCTCGGCTTGGCAATGACATCAAGTGCAATCCGGCTATCAAAAGCCGGGAACACCGCGATGCGCTGCTGCCCGCGCTGTTAGAAAACCGGCTGGACGTCATCGCCACAGACCACGCGCCGCATACCCGCGCCGAAAAAGACCAGCCTTATCTACAGGCGCCTTCGGGTTTGCCTTTGGTGCAGCACGCCCTGAATGTAATGCTCGGGTTCTACCACGCCGGACAGATCAGCCTGGAACGCATGGTGGAAAAAATGTGCCACGCACCGGCGATTGCTTTCCGTATCTCCGAACGCGGCTTCTTGGATGAAGGTAACTGGGCCGATCTTTCTATCGTCGATGTCGATTGGGAATGGACGGTGCAAAAGGAAAATATATTGTACCAATGCGCCTGGTCGCCTTTTGAAGGCCAAACTTTTCGGGGCAAAGTGTTGAGCACTGTCGTGAGCGGCCATTTGGCCTGGCACGAGGGGAAGTTGAGGGAAGGGAAAATGGGGGAAAGGATGATGTTTCGTGAGTGGTGAGACGTCAATCGTGAGTCGTGAGTCGTGAGACGTCAATCGTGACTTGTGAGTCGTGAGTGGCATCCCGTTAAAA
>JAYSZC010000134.1:0-5398 GCA_043738235.1 Lewinellaceae bacterium
CCACCTTCCACTGTTCCGTCCACATTTTCAACAAAATAGCCCGGGGTACATTCTTCATCATCGAGCCGGATGACCCCTTCCCGTACTTCGATGCAGAAATTGCCGCTAATCGTACCAAAACCATCTAACTGGATATAATACGTGCTGTCAGGCGTCAGACCCGAGTATGAAAAAACAGAATTGTAACCCAACCCAAAATCGCCGTTGTCGTCGTCGCTGACAAGTAAATTAAAGAATTTGTAATGAGAAGAATCTTTCGCTTCATACAAGGCCAATTGTGTGTCGAAGTTGCCGCCCTGCGGAATACTTTCAGTCGAAATAATGACCGATCCGGATGCAGGCGCTTTAAACTTAAACCAAACTGTTTCATCTGCCGGGGAAAGCCAGCGCCCGGATAATTCGTCATCCATATCGGTTTCAAAATCCGGATTCGGCTCGTTTCCCAGTGAGTCTACCTGATTAAAAGTAGCATCTTTATTGGAATAGATATTACCCAGGCAGGGGCTATCCACTATCAGGGCAACCGCTCCGGGTGCTTCATCGTTGGTCGGTTCACAATCTTTTATTCGGAAAGAATGCTGCACAAACGCTGTGGTTTCAGGATCAAAGAGGATCAGGTATTCCTTACCGGCCGTTAAAGGACCGAAAGTGGTGGATACGCCATTGAGCGTTACCAGAAAACTACCGATACATTTCCAGTCGAAGGGGCCGCAACCTGCCGTCGATTCTTTGTATGCATAGGTCACATAAGAGTTTTCAGTGCTGCTGCCGCCGATCGTTTGAAAGGTGTACATACGGGTTTGCGGCGCGATAAAACGGAAGAGTCTTTCCTGGCCGGGGGTTGGCGTCTGGTTCCCACAAGCTTCGGTGTCCCAAATACCCGGACCGGAAGCAGAAATAGGGCCTGATGCAGAGCCACATTGTATGAAGGGTTTATTCGAGCAATTAATAGGTGTGAAAAAGGCAATGGTAGTCCAATCACTGTCCCCTGTTGTATTACAAAAAGTTTTGACACGAAAAATATAATTCGTAGCCTCGGTAAGTCCGAGTACATTCAGTGTAGTGCCGGCAGTGATACCTGTATACAGCAACATATTTGATAACGTTCGTATTTCCCATTGGTAAGCAATGGCCCCGAATACAGCCGGCCATGAAAAATTGGCGCTGGTTGTTTGCAAGTTAAAAACGTTGATTTCCTGTACCGGAAAACAGACTGTTGGAGGCGCGCAGGTAATAGCAGCTTCCCAGCCATCTTCTACTTTTAACAGATCGGAAGTAAACTGTACTGTCAAACAGCCGCTGGGATTGGTTGCAAAGACATGAAATCCGCTCAATGTACTTTGCGTGTATGTTCCGATCAACAGCCCGTCGACGGAGGTGCCGTCGAAAATCTGCATCGTATCGCCTTCTGCCAGTTTAAACAGGTCAAAAGTAAGTGTCACCACTTCTGTCGGAAGATCCGGGCAAATGGTAACCACTGATTCTTCGCCGTCCTGATAAACAGCAAGCGGTCCGCCGGAGTCATAAAAAAAATCGCCACAACCGGGCGGGGTGGTGATGGTTGTCGGACCGATCCATTCGGTTGGAACCGGACTGCCGCAGTTACTGCGTACGTACACATCATACATGGTACCCGCAGCCAGGCCGGTAACAAATTCGGACGTATCTGTCGAAAGCCCACTAAATGGGGAGGCCGACTGCGGCGGCAGACCCTCTAAAACAATTTTCCATTGATACGTTACGAGCTCGGGATCTCCCGAAGCCGTCCAGGAAAACAATACAGAAACAGAAGTAATGTCAACAATAACCGGCGTGCCGGGTGGTAAACAAGCGTTTTCGTTTTTGGTATGCGGGGAAATGGTGTTGGCTGTAAGTGAGGAAAAAGGGAGCATTGCGCCCAGAAAGCTGCAAATCAGTAATACGGATAATTTCATGACATAGATGATTAAGTGTGAAAGGCGTTCATGGGATTATTACACTGCTGCCCAACAACGTTGGACGGACAAATATCGCATGATTTCGTCGAGTAAAAATCGTAATTTGTGAGACATTTTTTTAACAAATTTAAAACAAATGTTCCAGCATCAAAATATTGGCAATACTTGCTTCTTCCCTTGTAGGAACAATGGTCGCGCGGATGACGCAGATGCGGCAGAGTTTCGCGGATTTTACCCGGGTAGAGTTGACATTTTAATTTTACGGATTCTTGCGCTACCGAACATGAAGGAATCCATGCATGAAAGCGCAACAATTTGCTAAACAGGGTATACAAAAAGGAGGGAAATGCCGATTGCACACGGCAAAGAGAAGCCAAAAAGCCGAAAGTAAAGTTCTTATTAAAAAAATATATTGCTTGAGTAAATCAGCTCACACCACCACCCTCCTATGCCAGCTCTCCCCAAACGGAACCAGCCACTTTTCCAGCAGATCCTGCCTGTTTTGCACCAGCGTATTGAGCATAGGCGTCCGGTCGGTCACGGCGCCGTTTTGCCGGGCGGCTACGAGTTCCGGGCGGTTCACAAAATGGATGCTGCCATTTTCATCTGCCCAGGCGAAGCGCATCCGTTCAAAAAAATCTGCGCCGATGTGGCGGCCCAATTGTTCCAGAAAATGGACGGACTTGTCAATGGAACAACCGCTGGCGCCTGCCCGACTTTCGTCGACCATCAGTATAATACATTGATTTTCAAAAACTTCTGCAGTGGCTTTCAGGGCCTGATTGTGGGCTGTCCAGTCGCGGGTAAAGGTTTGGAGCGCTTCCTGCACCTGTTGTACTTCTGTATCTGACAGGCGGCGATCGCTCGTATAAACCCAGATGCGTGATTCTGGGGCGTATTGGTGGTCGTGTGCGAGTTGTGGTAGCATGGTTGCGATTTTTTGCGCTTGCGCGCTGGATTTTTCCCGAAGTAGGGTGATGGAACACGGATTGAACGGATGGGACACGGATTTAAAAGGATTTTTTGCGCTTACGCGCCGTAGAAATAATGGGAACGCGGATTGGACGGATTATGCGGATTAACGCGGATTTTTCCGACTAAACGTACACCATCGTATACCCTACGAGGGTAAAATCCGCGTTAATCCGCCTAATCCGTCCAATCCGCGTTCCCATTATTCCTACGTGCGCGCAAGCGCAAAAAGGCGCGTAGCGCCATCAAGCCATATTATTCAGCACCATCTCTGAAAGATCATAAACCGGAATTTGTTCATTTTTTTCTTTGGCTTTCAGTCCGTCCTGTAGCATGGTGATACAGAAAGGGCAGTTGGCCACCACGGCAGCCGGGTTGGTTTCCAACGCTTCTTCGATGCGTTCGATATTGATGCGTTTATTGCCCGGTTCGTCTTCCTTCCACATTTGCGCGCCGCCTGCGCCGCAGCACAGGCCGTTTTTACGGGAGCGTTTCATTTCCACCAGGTCGACATCGAGGGCTTCGAGCAAGGCGCGCGGCGCCTCATACACATTGTTAGCCCTGCCCAGATAACAGGAATCATGGTACGTTATACGTTGCCCTTTAAAATCGCCGCCTTCCTTGATTTTGAGTTTCCCGGAGCTGATGAGTTCGTTGAGCAACTGGGTGTGGTGTACCACTTCATAGTGTCCTCCTAATTCCGGATACTCATTTTTCAGGGTGTTAAAACAGTGCGGACAAGCCGCCACGATCTTTTTCACACCGTACATGTTCAGGGTTTCAATGTTCATGGCCGCGGTCATCTGGAACAGGAATTCATTGCCTGCACGCCGGGCCGGATCACCGGTGCAGCGCTCTTCATTTCCCAATATGGCAAATTCCACCCCGGCGTGGTTCAGGATTTCACACAAGGCACGTGTCACCTTTTGTGCGCGGGTATCGAAACTGCCTGCGCATCCGACCCAAAAAAGGATTTCGGGTGCGCGGCCTTCGGATTGGTATTCTGCGAGTGTTTTGGCTACCATTTATTTAGAGGTGAGAGGTGAGAGGTGAGAAGTGAGAAGTGAGCGCGTGAGAGGGGCCAAGAAGTAAGACTGCGTCGCCGCATGCTTATTGCTTATTGCCTTTTGCAATTTTGCCTTTTCATTCGTTCCACGCATCCCTTTCCGCGCTCATGGCCCAGGCAGCACCGGCATTTTCAATCGCATTAAACATAGGCAACCACTCGCCCGGGCCGGCAGATTGGGTCAGGATTTCGTGGCGGCGCATTTTCAGAATAATATCCAATGGGTCAATGAGTACGGGGCAGGCTTCCACGCAGGCGTTGCAGGTGGTACAGGCGTGAATTTCTTCCGGCGTGATGCGGTCGAACAAGCTTTTGCCGTCGTCGTATTGCAACTTCGTTCCTTTCCCTGCGGCAATGGCAGCGCCCACTTCATCCGCGCGGTCGCGCACATCCATCATCACTTTGCGAGGCGACAGTTTTTTACCGGTGATATTGGCCGGGCAAGCGGCGGTGCAGCGACCACATTCCGTGCAGGAATAGGCATCCATGATGTTTTTCCAGGAAAGCGACATCACATCATTCGCGCCGAATTCCGGCAATTCGCCTGCGGCGCCCGGATCGGGTTGATCCAGGCCCATCATAATGCGCACCTCTTTTTGAATCTCCGGCATGTTTTCCATTTTGCCCTTAGCGCTCAATTTAGCGTACCAGGTATTGGGAAATGCCAGCAGGATATGCAGGTGTTTGGAATAAGGCAGGTATACCAAAAATCCGAATACGGTCAGGATATGCAGCCACCAGCCGAAACGCTCCACGCCAATGAGTGCGGCATTGTCTAAACCTCCAAAAAGGGCCGGACCCAGCCAGCTGCTCACGGCAAAAGCGCCTGTTGCAGGATAATGTTCCAAACCCCTGGTTTGCAAGGCTTTATCACCGCCGTTCATACAAAAAACGCCGATAATCAGGATAATTTCCAGCAATAAGATGGTATTAGCATCGCGGGCCGGAAAACCTTTCATCTCGGGTTTTTGAAAACGCGTTACACCCAGCACATTGCGGCGCATTAAAAAAGCGATGGTGGCTACAAAGGCCAGCACGGAAAGTATTTCAATAAAACTAATGATGAACGTGTACAACCCGCCCAACACCGGGGCAAAAAACCGGTGGGTTCCAAAAATCCCGTCCACAAATATCTCGATCAACTCTACCTGTGTCACCAAAAATGCAACATAGATAAACAGGTGCAGCACTGCGGGCGTCCAGTTTTTGAACATTTTTTGCTGACCGAATGCTACCAGCAACACATTGCGCCGACGTTCGGCAGCGTTGCCTGTGATCAACTCGGCTTTCCCCAAATGGATGTTGCGCCCAATCCGGCTGAATCCTTTATAGGCTACTCCTGTTGCGATGCCGGCCACAATGATAAAGAGAATGGATTGAATCATGTCGTGAGTGGTGAGTAGTGAATAGTGAGTCGTGTGTC
>JAYSZC010000135.1:0-2195 GCA_043738235.1 Lewinellaceae bacterium
CACTTCTCACTTCTCACTTCTCACTTCTCACCTCTCACTTCTCACTTCTCACTTCTCACCTCTCACTTCTCACTTCTCACTTCTCACCTCTCACTTCTAGCTTTGCCTTCCCAACTTCTCCATCACATACAACTTGTGGCTCCTTCCAATCGGCAGTACGCGTCCGGCAATTTCTACTTCTGCAGCGGAGAAAGACTCTATTTTATCTACCGCCACTAAGAACGAGCGGTGGATGCGCAGGAAATTATCCGAGCGCATGAGTTCTTCCAGTTCGCCGAGTTGGTAATGGGTGTGGTACGATTTTGTTTTGGTCACAATGCTGACCGAATCTTTCAGGCTTTCGATAAACAGTATTTCGTCGAGGTAAATTTTCACCGAACGTTTATTGACCATAAAGAAATAGTAGGGGCGCACGGGTGGCACGGAGGTCTTGGAAGCGGAAGCCTGGTCGGATTGCCGGTGCGGTTGCAGCAGTTTATTGACCGCTTTGGTGAAACGGCTGAATTCAATTGGTTTCAGCAAATAATCGGTCACATGCAGGTCGAAACCCTGTACCGCAAACTCGTGGTAAGCGGAAGTGATAATCACCCGCGGCTGGTGCAGGAGGGTTTTGAGAAATTCCAGCCCGCTCAGTTTGGGCAGGTTAATATCCAGGAAAATGACATCCACGGGATGCTGGCGCACCACATCGAGAGCCTGAATGGCGTCGTTGCAGATGTGCGTCAATTGTAAAAAAGGCGTCTGGCCGATGTATTCGGCGAGTATTTCGGCGGCCAGCGGCTCGTCTTCAACGATGATGCAGCGAAGATTCATAGGAAAGTGCGTTTGTGGTCAACAGAAAAAATGGGATGGCGTCAAAGTGTTACACCACCCCCGGATGATTATTTGAAAGGTAAAAGACCCAAGTCTTTCCGGACTGTTGCAGATAAATGCCGCCCCTTCGACCAATATGCGATTGAACTGCCTGAAGCGCATTCCCCAACCTTGCATCGACAGGTATTTTTGGTGTTTCGTGTATGGTGTTTTGTGCTTGGGGGTATTAACTTCCGCCTGGTTTAAAGTACAAATCTTATTCATTCCTCATTCCTCATTCCTCAACATCTCATTCCTCAACCCTCAACATTCTCAACTCTTCAACACATTCAACTCCCTCCCCACCTTCGTAAACGCCGCCACGGCCCGTTCCAGGTGTTCCGGCTCATGCGCTGCCGAGAGTTGTACACGAATACGCGCTTTGCCCTGCGGCACCACCGGGTAGAAAAACCCGATGACATAAATGCCCTCGCTGAGCAGTTTCCGGGCGAAATCCTGTGCCAGTTTTGCGTCGTAGAGCATAATCGGCACAATCGGGTGTTCACCGGGAATAATATCGAAACCGGCTTCCGTCATTTTTGTGCGGAACCATTTGGTATTGGCTTCCAGTTTATCGCGCAGGGCCGTGCTGGCGCTCAGCAATTCCACCACTTTGATACTCGCGCCCACAATAGACGGCGCTACGGTATTGGAAAACAGATAAGGCCGCGAGCGCTGACGCAGCAGTTCTACAATTTCTTTTTTGGCCGCCGTGAAACCGCCGCTGGCCCCGCCGAGGGCTTTGCCGAGTGTGCCGGTGATGATGTCGATGCGATCCATGACGCCCCGGTATTCGTGGGTGCCGCGTCCGGTGCGTCCCAGAAAGCCGCTGGCATGGCATTCGTCGATGCCCACCATCGCTTCGTATTGTTCGGCCAGGTCGCATATTTTGTCCAATTGCGCAATGGTGCCGTCCATCGAAAAAGCGCCGTCGGTGAAGATCAGTTTGCGCCGCGCACCGCCTGCGTTGGCTTCATTCAGGCAATCTTCCAGCGACTGCATATCGTTGTGTTTGTAGCGGAAGCGTTTGGCTTTGCACAGGCGAATGCCGTCGATGATGCTGGCGTGGTTGAGTTCGTCGCTGATAATGGCATCTGCTTCGTTCAGCAGCGGCTCGAACAGCCCGCCGTTCGCATCGAAGGCTGCCGCGTATAAAATGGTGTCTTCCTGTCCCAGGAATTCGGCGATGCGCTGCTCCAGTTCCTTGTGAATATCCTGCGTACCACAAATAAAACGCACGCTCGACATGCCGTATCCGTGCGTCCGAATGGCTTCGATGGCCGCCTCCGTCACCTCGGGGTGACTGCTGAGTCCGAGGTAATTGTTGGCGCAAAAATTCAGCA
>JAYSZC010000136.1:0-2194 GCA_043738235.1 Lewinellaceae bacterium
CATCCCTCAATCCTCATCCCTTCTAATGAAGCTCTGGAGCAAAAAAAACACCGCCACCCATGCGCTTGTCGAAACGTTTACCGTGGGGCGCGACCGCGAATTTGACGTGCTGCTGGCCGAACACGATGTGATCGGCTCGCTGGCGCATACCATGATGCTGGAAAAAGTGGGGCTGCTCGATCCTGCCGAGCGCCTGCTCATCCACCGCGAACTCAACCTGATCCTGGGCGACATACGGGCCGGGAAATTCAGCATCGAAGCGGAGATGGAGGATGTGCATTCGCAGGTGGAGTACCTGCTCACGCAGCGTATCGGCGAAGCAGGCAAAAAAATACATGCGGGCCGCAGCCGAAACGATCAGGTGGCGGTGGATATAAAATTGTTCTTACGCGCTGAATTACAGGAAGTTACAACTTCCGTACAGGGATTATTCGACCTGTTGCTCGAACTCAGCGAGCGGCACAAACAACATCTGCTGCCGGGTTACACGCACCTGCAGATTGCCATGCCGTCCTCTTTCGGTCTTTGGTTCGGCGCTTATGCCGAAAGCCTGGTCGATGACATGGAGATCGTTACAGCCGCCGCCCGGATTGTCAACAAAAATCCGCTGGGCAGCGGGGCCGGTTACGGTTCTTCCTTTCCCCTCGACCGCCGCATGACCACCGAACTGCTAGGTTTCGATACCCTGCATTTCAACGTCGTGTATGCGCAGATGAGCCGCGGAAAAACAGAAAAAATAGTGGCCCAGAGTTTAGCCAACCTCGCTGCGACGCTGGGCCGCTTGTCGATGGATATTTGTCTGTACCTGAGTCAAAACTTCGGATTCATTAGTTTTCCGGTGGAACTGACCACCGGCAGCAGCATCATGCCCCACAAAAAAAATCCCGATATTTTTGAACTGATCCGCGCCAAATGCAACCGCATCCAGGCGCTGCCCAATGAGCTTACCCTGTTGCTCGCCAACCTGCCTTCCGGTTACCACCGCGATTTGCAACTGAGCAAGGAAATCCTGTTCCCGGCATTCACGGAACTGCAAAACTGTTTTGCCATGATGATCCATGCGCTGGGATTTATAGAGGTGAAGGCCGATATTTTAAAAGATGAAAAATATCGCTACCTGTTTACTGTGGAAGCTGTGAATGAAAAAGTAAAACAAGGACTGCCGTTCCGCGAAGCCTACCGGCAGGTCGGCGAGTCCATCGAGGCCGGGAATTTTCAATTCGATGTCTCCCGGGGGCTGCAACACAGCCACGAGGGTAGTCTGGGTAATTTGTGTACGGAGGAGATCCGGGCGGAGATGGAGAAGGTGATGGGGCGTTGAACAGGAATGAGGGATGAGGATTTTCAGGAATGAGGGATGAGGAATGAGGGATGAGGATTTTCAGGAATGTGAAAAATCCAATTCGATTCTTACCCACAAATCCTCATTCCTCATTCCTGAAAATCCTCATTCCTCATCCCTCAATCCTCATTCCTGAAAATCCGGTATCCCAGTCCCAATTGAATAGCCCGGTTCTTTTCGTGGACATTTTCTACGATTTCCCCGTTTTCATTTGTATAATCAATCTTTGCAATACTTTTTAGCCCAATCTGGCCGGATGCGATCAAAGAAAAGCGTTGGTTGTCTGCATTTGTTTGTTAACAAAAATCAAGTCAAAACTGCTTCATTGTCCAGCAATTGTTCGCCCAGATACTCCCATGAAAAACGTTGTTTTTCCAAGCGTACGCCTTCCTGAAAAGTTACATCCCGTTGATTTTCAAAGAAATCGGTCATGGCCGCGGCGATAGCGCCCGGCTCGGGGTCGACCACGTAACCCGATACGCCGTCGGTGACAATTTCGGGGAGACCACCTACCCGCGTCACTACCATAGGTTGTTCAAAATGGTAAGCGATTTGTGAAATACCACTCTGCGTAGCCGAACGGTAAGGCTGTACCACCAGGTCGGCAGCAGAAAAAAACACCCGCACCTGTTCAGCAGGAATAAAGTCGATATGCAGGTGCAGCCGGTTGGTCAGTTGGTGTTTGTCTATTATTTTTTGGTAAAAATTCCAGTCTTCATAACACTCACCCGCAATCAAAACGTGGATGTCCGGCGCTTTTGTCATGGCTTCCAGCAGCAAATCCAGGCCTTTGTATTTGCGGATGAAACCGAAAAACAACACTAAATTTACCTCCGGCGATATACCTAATTG
>JAYSZC010000137.1:0-5392 GCA_043738235.1 Lewinellaceae bacterium
ATTCACGACTCACGATTCACGATTACAGGCCTGAAAAACCATGCTAAAGCCACAAGAACAGCCATGCGGGATGATTCTCACCTCTCACCTCTCACCTCTCACTTCTCACATCTCACTCTCTATAGAAATGTCTGAAGATTTATTTAAACGGCTTGTTTCTCACTGTAAGGAATACGGATTTATTTACCCTTCCTCGGAAGTGTATGAAGGATTGAACGGCGTGTACGACTACGGCCCGATGGGTGTGGAGTTGAAAAACAACATCAAGGAATATTGGTGGAAAGCCATGGTGCAGATGCACGACAACATCGTCGGGTTGGATTCTGCCATTTTTATGCACCCTAAAATCTGGAAAGCATCCGGCCACGTCGATGCGTTCAACGACCCTTTGGTGGATAACAAGGACTCCAAAAAACGTTTCCGTGCCGACGTATTGATTGAAACGGAAATTGATAAAATGCTGGCCAAAGCAGACAAAGAAGTGGAAAAGGCGGCCAAACGTTTCGGCGACACTTTCGACGAAAAAATGTACCGGGAAACCAATCCCCGAGTGATGGAATACATCCAAAAGGCGGAAGCGACCGAAAAACGCCTCGCCAATGCCTTGAAACTGGGCGACATGGCCGACCTGAAGGCCTTAATCGAAGAACTGGAAATCACGGAACCGGACACCGGCTCGCGCAACTGGACGGAAGTGCGGCAGTTCAACCTGATGTTCTCCACGCAGATGTCGAACACAGGCGACGATGGCAAACTGTACCTGCGCCCGGAAACGGCCCAGGGTATTTTTGTCAATTTCCTGAACGTACAAAAAACCACCCGCCAGAAAATACCCTTCGGCATTGCCCAGATCGGCAAAGCCTTCCGCAATGAGATCGTGGCGCGGCAGTTTATTTTCCGTATGCGCGAATTCGAGCAGATGGAAATGCAATATTTCGTGCGCCCCGGCACCGAAATGGAGTGGTACGCCTACTGGAAAGAAAAACGGATGGCCTGGCACCGCGCCGTGACGCCTGCCGAAAAACTGCGCTTCAAAGACCACGATAACCTGGCCCACTACGCCAATGCAGCCGTGGACGTGCAGTTCGACTTCCCTTTCGGATTCAAGGAACTGGAAGGCATTCACTCCCGCACCGATTTCGACCTGAGCAGCCACTCAGAACTGTCCGGCAAAAAAATGCAGTATTTCGACCCCGAACTCAACGAGCACTATACGCCCTATGTGGTGGAAACTTCCGTCGGCTGCGACCGCATGTTCCTGACCGTGCTGAGCAATGCCTTAGTGGACGAAACGGTGCCCGACGCGAAAGGAGAAGACAGCACCCGTACCGTATTGCGTATCGCTCCGGCCCTTGCGCCGGTCAAATGCGCCGTGCTGCCGCTTTTGCGCAACAACGAAGAATTGGTCGGTAAAGCCCGCGAAGTGTACGACAGCATCAAACTGCACTTTCTTTGCCAGTATGATGAAAAAGACGCCGTAGGCCGCCGCTACCGCCGCCAGGACGCCATCGGTACGCCATATTGTGTCACCATCGACCACGAAACACTGGAAAACGGAACCGTAACCATCCGGGAACGCGATTCCATGCAGCAGGAGCGGATTGCGATTGGCGATATTGCGCGAATTGTCAGCGAGAAAGTGGATATGGCGAAGATATTGTAAGGGGTTGTGTCAAAAGGGTCGAAATGGAATAAGATACCAAATTATACTTGGTTTTTTCGGTGCGAAACTTCCCGAAAGTTTTAAACTTTCGGGAAGTTGGAGGTAACACGAAATTAAATTTCACACTAAAACCATGGTTCAAGTAGAATCCGACTTTTGACGCAACCCCAGATTTCCGCCGAACAGGGTTCGGCGTTACAGCGTGCTCGCGGAGGAAAAAATCCGATCCCAACGAATACCTTCCCGGAAGTTGCCGTTTTTGGTGGAGAACCAGATAAAGAGCGGTTTGCCCACGATATGATCTTCGGGCACATAACCCCAGATGCGAGAGTCTTCCGAATTGTGGCGGTTATCGCCCATCATCCAGTAGTAGTTCTGTTTAAAAGTATAGGAGCCGGCTTCCTGACCGTTGATAAAGATTTTTCCGTCGCGGGTTTCCAGCGCGTTATGTTCGTACACTTTGATAATGCGCCAATAGAAAGGAAGGCTTTTTTCATCCAGGGCCACGGTCGCGCCCTTTTTAGGGATGTAAATCGGGCCGTAATCGTCTACGTTCCAGGTACCATATCGTTTGGCGTCGTTGGGGTAGACGTAACCCGGTTGGGAGCGTTCCTGCGGCACTCGTTCTACCTGTATGTTTGCGGCAAGGCCTTTTATTTTTTCCACCTGCGTATCATCGAGCATGAAATAACCCTGGGAAGCGGCATTTGATCCGGCATCTTTGAGGCTGACGCCCCATTCGTCTAATTTTTTCAGGTTCACCGCCGGCGTTACATGGTATAAAAACTGCCGGTGTGTCGGATTTTGTGCCGCTACGCCGTTTACGAACAATTGCGCGTTGCGGATAACGATACTATCGCCGGCAATGGCTACGCAACGTTTGATGTAGTGGTCTTTTTTGTCGACCGGTCTTGTAATTACTTCAGCGCCGGGAGGCATTATTCCGCCCGTTTGGCGGCGAAGTTGGCCCACGTCGAAGCTCCTTTCTGGCAGCAATACGATGCTGTCGCCCACAGGCCAGTTGAATACGACCGGTTCGTTGCGATCTACTGTTTCAATGGCCGGGAGGCGGTAGTAGGGTAGGGAGGGACTTTCCAAGTAAGATTCGTTGTCTAAAAGAGACATCAACCCGCTTTTACTTTGTGAAAAACGGTTGTGAATCAAGGGAAACTGTACCACCGTCATAGGAGTGCGGATGCCGTAATGCGCTTTGCTGACAAACAAAAAATCGCCCACCTTTAAAGTGCCTTCCATCGAAGAAGTAGGAATAACGTATGCTTCCACCAGGAACATTCGGATAAATGCGGCGGCAAAAACGGCAAAAATGATAGCTTCCGTCCACTCCCGCGTCTGAGATTTGTGCATGAAAGCGTATTCCGTTTCTAATTTTTTGAGCGCCAGTTTGTCCTTTTTCTCTACGGCTTCGTGGTGCAGGCGGTGGAAAACACGTTCTTTTTCCAAAATCGGCCCCTGGTACGTATCCTCTTTGTTGAGGCCGATCATAAAGAAAGGCACAGGCGCATACACGACCGCCATTACAGCCTGCCAGAAACTATGTTTTCCAAATGAACGCACCATGTCGATCACCATACCGGCATAGATGAAAAAGTTGACGATCGGAAACAGCAACCACAGGGCATATTGCGGCGGGCGACCGATTATTTTGCACCATTCCATGGCTGCCAGACCGGGCACCAAAGCTTTCCAGCCGGGTACGCCCGCTTTTTCAAACAATTTCATCATGCTCAATCCGAGCAAAATATACAGGACAATAAAAAAGATGAGAACCGACATGTAGTTCGAGATTGAAAAATGAATACTGTAAAACAGTGCAGCGCAAAAGTATTTTTACCAAAAATATCATTGTCCGCACTTCGACTATCGCCCTGAAAAGGCCGAACAACGTTGCTTCCGTATCGTCTTACGCTTCCGTAGATTTCCGGCGTTTCCGGCGGGTTTTGAATAATTCCACCACTTCTTTGTCTTTCATAAAGCCCATATCGACAAACTGTGTGGATACAAAACGTTTTACGTCCTGGTAGTCTTTGGCGCGTTTGTCAATGAATTTTTTCAGCAGTTTGTCCACATACACCATCGAAATTTTTTCAATGGACTGGTTAAATTGCTGATTACCAAAGATTTTCATATACACATTGAAAATTTTGGTCAATTCAAAATAGTCGGCATATTCCCGTTCGGTCAGGCCTTCCATCAATCGGGCGAAGTAGGTGAGAATCAGTTGCCGCAGACATTCCGTTTCTACGGACAGTCCTTCGTGGGTATTGTAAAAATTCTGCACGGCCTCGATAGAATCGGGGTGTACGTATCCGAGGTCATGAATTTTTTCGGCAATGCGGTAATAATCTGAAATTTTGTCTTTCCAGTTCTTGTCAAGGAAAGCATTGATCCGCGCATCATTGATGGAACTGATACCCGGCGACTGGTACAAGCCGATCAGGAAGCGCATGTAGCGCAGGTCAAATTCGGGAAATGAACGGCGCTCGCGTTCAAAGTGTGTGGCGAAGGCCAGGCGTTCCGCCGGATCGAGATCGACATAATTGCCGCACATCGCCAGCATTTCGAGGTATTCCTCCGTGCCGTGAAATTCCTTGTTGTTCAAGAAATCCTGTATCTGCGATTTCAGGCTGACGTTGTCGCCGCCTGCTTCAAATCTTTTGAGCAGAAACTGCCGCAACGCTGAAAAATTGGGTTTCATTTCGCCGAAGGAAGCGGGAAAGTCGGCGGAGTGGTATTGCTCATGGCGGAACTGATTGGAATACCTGCTGTACAATTCGGCCCGGTCTTTCAGGTCGCGATACCGGTCTTGTTTTTGTTGTTGCAGGAAAAAACGGATGCGTTTGTTTTCTACCAAAGACATCAGGTTGGTGATCCAGATGTCGCTGCTGAGCGCAAAACCCACCGAAATGCTTTGTCCGATGCGTTTTTTTAACTGATCGAAGTGTGGGCTGCGGCAAATGGCCAGCAAAATATCTTTGAAGTGGTCATTCGGGCGAACATAGCGGTACTGGTCGTTGATTTCTCCGCGCAGCACCGAGAAGCCCAGTACACGTGGCAGGTACAGGCCTTCAAAGGGCGGTTCGAGCAGGTACTTTTCAAAAGTGACCAACTGCAGGGGCGCTTCCGACGCTACCTGGTGGTGCAGTTCGGAGAGTTGAGGTTCAAATTCTACACGCAGTGCGTTATAAAAATCATCCTCTTCCTCTTCAAGGTATTGTTCCAGATTTGGAGATTCCTGAATGGCTGCCGCCAGGTCGTTCAGGCGGTTGTAATATTTTTCGTCTAAGGGTTGCATCCGGTTAAGATTATTCAATGAAGGAATGAAATGAAAATGTGCTGTGTGCCCAGGCAAAAAAAATGAAAATCAACCTGCGCTCCATCCGGTAAAAATCAGGAAATCAATCAAGTTAATCTAATAAATCCTTTAAATCACGGTCCAACTCGAAAAAAGACCTGGTAAAACCATCAAGGGCTTTACCAGGTCTTTGTATCAATCTGAGGCAAAAGTAAAAACTTCGCCGATAGTTTATCTTATGCTTCGTCTGTTTTTTCAGTCTCGGCTGCGGCTTCTTCCACAACAGGTGCTGCTTCTTCGGCAGTCGCTACTTCTGCAACCACTTCTTCCACAGGCGCTACTTCTTCAGCAACGGCTTCCACAACAGGTGCTGCTTCTTCGGCAGTCGCTACTTCTGCAACCACTTCTTCCACAGG
>JAYSZC010000138.1:0-2193 GCA_043738235.1 Lewinellaceae bacterium
CGGCAGGTTTCTTTTTGGCCACTTGTTTGCCCTGATTGATCCGGTAATTGAAACTCAGATTCACCTGCCGCCTGCGCCCCTGGAAAGTGCTTTCATTGCGGAAGTTATCACCTTCGGTAACGCTGCGCATTTTGCGGGTATTGAACAGATCGGATACGTTCAGTGTCAGGGTGCCTTTGTTGCGTAAAATGTCCTTACTGGCCGCCAGGTCGACAAAATACAGGGCTTTACGGCTGCCTTGCGCCGTTTTTTGAGGCGCTTCGTAGTTGCCGCGCACCTGAAAATCGAAGTTTTTCGGGAGCATGAATTTTGAAGTGACGCGGGAAAACCAGCTGTATGTCGTGGTTTTGTAGCTCGTTTCAATATTGCTGCCGTCGATGTCTGCGTGGAAAAAATTGAAATTCATGTCTAATTTCCACCACTTTTTGGGCGAATAACCGGTAGCAAATTCCACCCCGAAAGCGTTTTCCCAGAGCAGGTTTTCCGGGCGGGTGGTGGCGTTGCCGGCATTGTCGACTTGCCGGATGCGATCAATCTTGTCCTCCGTGTGCCGGTAGTAGATCGAGGAAGAGAACGATCCTTTATCAAAATACCGGATATGTCCGAGTTCCAGCACGTCGCTGAACTCGGGGTTGAGATCGGGGTTGCCGCTCCAGAAGTTCCGGCTGTCGGTAAAAGTGACGAACGGACTCAGGTCATTGTACACCGGACGGCGCACACGGCGGCTGTAACTCCACTGGATGGCGTTGTTTTTGGGCAGTTCGTAGGTCAGGTGCAGGCTGGGGAAAAAGTTGAAGTAATTGCGCGGGTTTTCTTCGTTCGTTTCCCGGAGGAGGGTATTCACATCGGTATGTTCAGCCCGGAGGCCTGTCTGCCAGGAGAATTTCTGGTGTTTGTTGCCGTAAATAGCATAGGCGCCATTGATATTTTCCTTGTAAATGAAGTAGTTATCCAATCCGGGAAGGGTTGTAAAAGAGCCGTCTGCATTTTTTTCAGTGACGATATAATCGTTCACCATATCGCGGAAACTACTTCGCAGGCCGGTCTCGAATTTGCCGTCTTTGCCGATCGGTCGCACATAATCTATCTGGAGCAGGTACTGGTTTTCGTATTCGTCGTTCAGGGATCTCTGAAAAATGTTTTTTGAAACGTCTTCCGTTCCGTCCGGGAAAAAGGTTTGCTGCGGAAACATTTGGTCGGAGCGCTCCCAGTAGTTCAGGTATTTGGCTTCGGCGGTCAGCTCGTGGCCCTCGCTCCCGAATTTTCGTTTATAAACGATCGAATATTCCGAGTTGGGTTCGTCCTCCGTTTCATCCTGTTGGCGGAGGGTGTAGCCGGTCGGCGTGGAAAGATTGTAGAGATAATCGTCGTAGCGGATGTCAGACAGTCGCCTGGCATCGCTGCGGCGCCACAGGTAAGAAGCCGTCAGAATGTTGTTTTCACTAAAGAAATAATCCAGTCCGCCGCGAATATTGTTGTTCAGCCCGGTCATTTCGTTGTCGGTGGTTTGCCGTAGCAGGAAAGTGGTGTCGCCGACAAAACGCTCCTGGAACATGGTGCCGCCGCCCGGTGTAACACGGTATGAAAAGCCGTAATTGATAAAAAAATTGATTTTCCGGTGGCGGTAATTGAGATTGGCTGCGGCCCCATAATTGTCGGGCTGTCCGGCGATGAGTTCAATGGAACCGTTAAAACCCTGCTTCTGGTCTTTTTTCAAAATGATGTTGATAATCCCTGCGGAGCCTTCCGCCTCATAACGCGCCGAGGGATTGGTGATGATTTCCACACGATCAATCATGCTCGCCTGTAGTTGTTGCAGGCCGCTGCTGCCTTTGAAACTGACCAAGCCGGAGGGTTTGCCATCAATCAGGATACGCACATTATCGCTGCCGCGCAGTTTGACAGTTCCTTCCGGGTCAACCGTGACAGAGGGGATATTGGTCAAAATATCGGTGGCAGAACCGCCTGCGTTGGAAAGGTCTTTTCCGACATTGAATATTTTTTTGTCCAAAGCCAGTACCATCGTGCTTTTTTCAGCGGTCACTTCTACTTCATCGAGCGTCGTGGCGCCGGCCGTAAGGCGCAGCATCCCCAGATCGTGCTGCGGGTGTTCTTTTGTCAGGGAAAACTCCGGCGTTTTGATGGTTTCAAAACCGATGAACTCTATTTCCGCCGCAAAAACACCGAAGGGCA
>JAYSZC010000139.1:0-5387 GCA_043738235.1 Lewinellaceae bacterium
GCCGGCAAAGACTTTGGAGCCGTTGCGGGGATAATTGTTATAACGGTTGGCATTTTGCAGGAACCACTCCGGCCGACGGTAGTAATGCTCGTCAATAATGTCGGCGCCGGCCTTCCGCAGGGTTGTATTCAGGTAGTCAAATCGTTCGCCGTCAGGATCCGTGCCGGAACTGTTCACCAATTTCATGTCCGGATATTTCGCTTTAATGGCTTTGGTAAAAACAGCCAAACGCTCCAGGTATTGCGGTCCCCAGTTTTCATTGCCAACCCCCATCATCTTCAAGTTAAACGGAGCCACATGCCCAAGGTCAGCACGAACCTTGCCCCATTTGGTGTTTGCATCACCGTTGGCAAATTCAATCAGGTCCAGAGCATCCTGCACATAAGGATCCAATTCGTTCAGCGGAACCACTTCAGCCGAATTAAACTGGCAGGCCATGCCGCAATTCAAAATCGGCAACGGCTCTGCCCCAATGTCTTCGCACAACTGGAAGTATTCGAAGAAGCCAAGACCGAAGGTTTGGAAATAATCCGGTGCCGGACGGTATGCAAATTCAAAGTTCCAGCGGTTGATTTTCATCTGTCTGTTTTCAACCGGCCCGATGGTTTTTTTCCATTCATAGCGTTGCGAGAGGTCGTAACCTTCCACAATGCAGCCGCCGGGAAAACGAACGAAGCCGGGCTTCATGTCAGCAAGCATCTGCACCATATCGGCACGCAGGCCGCCGGGACGGCCTTTCCACGTATCGGAAGGGAAAAGCGATATCATATCCAAATCAATCACACCCGCACCTTCAAACCAAAGATTCATCTTTCCTTTTGCTTCGGTGCCTGTAGCGTTGAAGCTTACACTTTGCTTGCTCCAGTTGCTACCGGTTTTTTCCGGCACCAAAACAGTTTCGCCAATCGCCTTTCCGGTTGTATCCTGCAGCTCAATGTGCAGCTTTACACCGGGCTTTTGCTGACGGTACATCACGGAGAAATCATAGCGCAAATTTTTCTTGATGCCCAAGCCACGGAAGCCTTTATTGAGCATTATTAAGTTACCCTTTTGTGCATTGCGGACGGTGACACGAATGAAGCGGGGATTGGTACTTTTTTCTTCTTTGCGGTTGAGGACAAGAATGTCTCCTTCGCTTTTTTGTTTTACTGTCAATCCCATCAGTGGGTTGAAAAATTCAAACGAACGGTTCTTCACCAACTCGGCATAAATGCCGCCGTCTGCACCAAAGTTGATATCCTCGAAAAACAAGCCCCACATAGTTGGCTGTATTTCCCCTTTTACCTGAGCCGCTTCTACTATAATGGGTTTGCCCTTCTGCGCAGCCAAATCAGCAGCTGTGGCTGTGAGGCATAAATAAAAAAGGGTGAGGTTCAAAAACTGCTTTTTCATATTACTCATTTGTTTTATCAGGCACATAGCTTACCGGGTCTTTTTACCTCAGACGGCTCTCCCTGCATTATCCAATCCGGTGAAAAGTATGGTGTTCTTTTTAGCTTCCCAATCACGCCCGTTTTGTACCAGCACGTTATCAATGTCGCCATTGGTCCACTGCAACTGAAGCCAGGGCGCAGCATAGGTCCATTTACCGGAGGTACTGCCGGAAAAGGTGCCGTCTGCAGAAAGCGTCAGTGCCGTGGCTGTTTGAAAATCAGGTGTTGCCGGTTCGGCCGCATAACCAGGCACAACAAGGTATTTAAAAACAATCTGTTCCCAGCTGCCTGCTAAACTATCCTTGCTTACAACCGCGTTCTCTTCACCCGCATAGCGCTCTGGCGATACCACCGGCCAGCCGTCCGGCGTCCAGAAAAGTTTGCGCACGTGCAGGTCCATAAAAAATTTGTTGATGCCGGGCCGGCCCTGGTGTGCCATGTAGTATTGGCCGGCGCCATCTGCAAATACCGCACAGTAGCCCGTACCCTGCCAGCCGCTGTGCCCGTTAAACTGATAGGGTGCAAGTATCATCGGGCCGTGATCTTCATTTAAATTAGCATCTTTCCCGTCATAATCATAAAAGGGTCCTTCGGGATTGTCGCCTTTGCACACCCGTACATTGTATTTTGTTTCCAGCCAGTCGTAGGAGATGAACAGGAAGTACTTTTTCAATTCTTCATTATATACGACTTCGGTCGCTTCAATGTTGCCGTTGTATTTTCCACCGGTAAAGCCGCGGTTGGCAATGCGCCGACCTTTGTCGCCCGCGCTGGCAGCAAGGCCTGTTGCTGCGTTCAATTTCAATACATAAATACCGTCCCACACCGAACCATAATACAGGTATTGCTCGCTGGCTGGTGTGGTTACCACCGCAGGGTCAATGGCATTTGTTCGTACCGCGTTGTCGTTAAGCGATGTCACCACCAACCCTTTTTCCACCCATGGCCCTTCGGGATTTGCGGCCGTTGCCAAACCAATTACGCTTAAACGCGGCGCAGCAGAAGACAATGAATAATACAACCGGTATTCGGCACCCGTTTTCATAATGTATGGCGCCCACAGGGCATTAAATGGCGTTGTGCCCCGCGATTGAATGAATTGTGCACCAATTGTCGGCAGCCCGTTAAAAGCCCAACCCACATATCGCCATTGGATAAGGTCTTTTGATTTTCGGACCTGGATGCCTGCCTGTATGGCTGTGCCGTAGGCCACATCGGTACTATAGCAATAGTACCAATCCCCGGCTTTAACCACCGATGGATCATATACATTGTACGGCCCCCATAAAAGGTACTTATCGGCAGCGGCCAGGTCTTCATACGTATCCTGTATCGAATTAATGTCGAATTCCGGCGGCGGTGTAACCACACCCGGAGGTCCTTCATTGCCATGTACTGTTTCTCTTTTACAGGAAGCAATACCCAAAAGCGCAACCAGCAGCCACCTGAAGCCGGCAGCACAATGGCGTTTTGAAAAAGCTGTTGTACGCATATTATTTTATTTATTTCAGCTCCAGCACGACCTACAGAAAAAGGCGTCATGAACGGCGCGACATTTAAAACCGTTGCTGGCCGCATACTCACTTCAGCAAAATTGCAGGATTACAATTCCTTGACTGCACGACGGCAACCCGCTTGTTATCATCTACGATGAGAGTTTGGGATATGGCAGGAATAAAGAGCAACTGGCATGCAAAAGCAAACGGTATAGAAACATTCAAACGCCTCGTTAAAGAATATCTCATGGCAGGCTTGTTTTAATGCGGATAACAGTAAATGAATAAGGGGGTAGTTCACTATCAAAGTTTTTTGACACGGTGCATTCTGCCTTTATTACGTTTGCGCTTTTCGCTGTTGGACTCCCCTTTAGTGTCATTCTCATGGCTTGCTTTTTTGTGATGGCAATTCCAGACAAATCGAGCGACGTATTGACGGCCACTGGCAAAAGATTCACCAACTTAACAATGACGTCGCCGCTCTTTGTGTCCCGCACCACAGAACAGGCAATGCGTTTTCGGGTTGCGTCCTGATTGTCAGAAAGCGTAATACCGACCGGCAGGTATTCGTTACCGGCGTTGTTGCTGAAAAGTTTTTGCACTTCGTAGTTTACCGTTGGTTTAACTTCCCGATTGTTGAAATAAATAAGGTCAGGAGTCCATTGCGTACGGCCTTCTTTTGCGAGCAGGGGTGCATACGAGGACATGTGCACCACATCACCATTTCGTTCCAGTCCCGCCAGATAAAGTGCCTCGGCAAGTGCATTGAATAGTGTATTGCCACGGGAAGCATATTCGCCCAGGTACACTTTGGATTTGCTGCGGTCGTACCGGTCGTAAAAACCCTGGTTGTGAATGAACCATCCGGGGCTTTCATAATAATGCTCGTCCACCATCGCCACGCCTAACTTTGTCGCAATCTCCCATCCTTCTTCATAGTCGGTTCCCTGATGGAAAGGGCCAGTCGTTCCGATCACCGTTATTTCCGGATGTTTTTCTTTCAGGGCTTTACAAATCATGGTGAACCGCTCTTCGAAAACATCCGTAATCTGGTCTTCGTTACCGATGCCAATGTATTTAAGGTTGAAAGGTTTTGAATGACCTGCTGCCGCTCTGAGTTTTCCCCATTTCGTGCTGGCATCTCCGTTCGCCCACTCCACCAAATCCAATATGTCCTGAATGTATTCATCCATCTGCTCCATCGGAATGCCTCCCTGCTGACCACCCAACGAATTTTGGCAAGGCACACCAGCGGCAATGACAGGTAAAGGTTCAGCTCCGATGTCCTCACAGTACTGAAAATATTCATAGTAACCCAAACCCACACTCTGGTGATAGCCCCAGAGGTTCCGTTGTGGTTTTCGGGTTTCAATTGGGCCAATGGTGTTCTTCCAACGATAAATGTTTGCCAGTCCATCGCCATGCACTACACAACCACCGGGAAAGCGTATAAACCGGGGTTGAAGGTCTGCCACTACCTGGGCCAGGTCGGCTCGCAAGCCATTGTTTCTGCCTTTAAATGTTTTTTTCGGAAACAGGGAAATCACGTCCAGGGCGAGCCGCCCCTTTGCCAATGGCTGTAGTTCAAATGCCGCATCACTCGCATCAGCAGATGCCACCAGAACAACACTTGTTTGTTTCCATTCTTTTGAAGATATATTTATTATGGCCTGACCCAGCACTGCCCTGTTTTTGTTCACAAGACGAGCAAGCAATTTTCCTCCAGTTCCTTCCAACAATTTTGTAAACAAAGAAAGATTGTAGACTTCCCCTTTTTTCAATACTATTCCGTCGAAGCCTGTATTAACCAATGATGCCCCGGCCACTTTGGTTTGAAATACAGCATAGTGATGGTTATTGAAATGGACTGGCGAAACACTGTCAATTGCAAAGCTGCTGCCTTCGCCTTTTACTGTCCAGGAATGCATCGAATTCCAATCCTTATCGTTGTTTTCTTTATCGCTCAATGCGTATTCAAAGCCACGGTTTTGAATAAGCTCTGCATACAATCCGCCATCAGCAGCGTAATTGATGTCTTCAAAAAAAACCCCCATCAACTTATCACTGATTGGTTTTGCTTTTTCCACTTGCACAATGACCCTTGCATTGATGGGTTTAAGGTCGGCAAACTGTTGAGAATCGCCTTTTGCCGATTCATTGTATAAACTGCTCTTGTATTGCTGCAACTCATAGGTCTTTACCAGCTTGTCAACCACGTTCCACGTTACACGATGCAGTTGACCTGTTGCGCTGCCTGTTGGTAAGACGATTGTAACACTGGCGTTGTTATATTGTTTTACCGGTACTTCCGTTGTGTTACTGCAGGTTTTAAAATCTTCTGTCGTTATCTGATAGTACTTACCCGTAGTATCAGCATATGTTATTGTATAGCTTCCGGTTCTGTTATCATAATTCAGTACTGGCCGAAGAAAGTTTGTTCCGGCTTTTGTCTCCGGAT
>JAYSZC010000140.1:0-5386 GCA_043738235.1 Lewinellaceae bacterium
CGACGGCGAGGTCGCCGACTTTGTAACCGGTAAGCAGATTCAAAGCGTTGTTTCGGATAAAACCATAGCAGCGTTTGAACACGCCGATCAGGTTGCCTCGTATATCTGACTGCATATCGCCGTACTCATGAACGGCGGGTGTGCTGTGGATAAATCCGCTGAACGGCGTGCGGACGCCCGCCAGTGCGCTGCGCACCATCGGCGCGTCGTCGCCGACCGGCGCTGTGGAAAGGATGTACTGCGCAGCGCCTTGCGTCGCCAGGTGGTTGCCGCGTAAAGCGTGGTCGCTCAGTTTCGTTTGTGTTTCCGTATCGAAGGTGTAGTATGCGATCAGATCGTCTAATTCACCGTTGAGGCGGCGGAACAGGTTGTCTTCAATCTGTTCGCGGGTGCGGGCTGTTTTCCAGATACGCACTTCTTCGAGCTCGCCCTGGAACAGGTCTTTGACCGTGGTATTGGCTAATCCGCCGAGTGCAAACTGGTTTTTTGCCGCCGTAAAGTCGGCACTATCCACGTTTTCAGTCAGTAATGCGCCGCCGTCATTGTAAAACACCGTCAGCCCGGAACGCAGCGGATCATTGTCTTTTACCCATTGCACATTTCCCTGGAAGGTTGCGTGGTTCTGCCCGTTGGAGTCGTTGCTGCGGTTGCCTTCGCGCTCTTCAAAACGCCACCAGGAAATCAGGCCGTTTTCTCCGCCGCCGATTTCCCTGCCGATGTCGGCTTGCTCTAAACCGGCGTTCCAGATGCGTACTTCGCCGATAAAACCGTTGAAATAAGTGTCGTTGTCGCGCCCGATGCTGCTGGGGCCGCTGCTGCGCCCAATCTCGGGGCTGCGGTCGCTGCCTGCCCGGATGATATTTGCGTTGGGCGATGTTTTTTTAAGTTCTGCAACGGCAGATTTAGTGGCATCGTCGATGGCGTACATGAAATACTCGGAAGTGTTGCCAATATGCAAGCCGATGCTGTACCAGCTCAGGGTTTTTATTTCACTGTCTGAAATGCGGTAGCTCTGCGTTTCGCGTTTGCGCGTGGCGGCTAAACGGGTGGAAACATTGGGCTGCGCCTGCGCAGTCGAAGTGAAGGTCTGGAAATCCCCGTTTTTGTTCTGAAAACGAAAGACCAAACGCCCCGAACTGTCAAAAGAGAGTGCATAAGGCGTCTTTTGTTTGCTGTCGCCGCCGGTGTTGCGCTCCAAAATGCCGAGTCCTCTGCTGAATGATCCAGGCCGTAAAAAGGCTTCGAGCGTCAGATCGGTGTTGATGTTCAGCGTTTCGTCTTTGCCACAATCGAGGTAAGCGCCCGCGCCGTTGAATTGCAGGCCGTAATTTTGCATAAACACGGCGGCGAAATGCGCCCAGTTACCCGCAGGAATAATGTCCTTGGTTTGAACAAATTTTCCATTGACCCCTGCAAAAACGCTGTATGCCGGTAGCGGCGATATCTCCTGCGTGGGTCGGCCCTGCACAATGCCGTCGGTGGCATAGCGGGAATAATCGAGCGCTTTTTCGTTTTGGAAATGCCAGTAACCCGCGAGATCGGTTTCGTTGCCGACGAGCCGGCGATTCATGTCCGCCAGAATCTCCGCCTGGCTGCGGGCGCTTTTCCATACCCGCACATCGTCGATACGGCCCGGGAAAAAGTTGTCCACTTTGCCGATCAGGCGAATCGGTTCTGTTTTGGGAATTTTACCTTCAAAATCTTTGGTTTCCAGAACCAAAAGTCCGTTGGCAAACACCCGGTACCAAACACCGTCAAACGCAGCGGCGACATGGTTCCAGGCCTCCGTTTGTAAGACCGCGTCCGTAATAACCGCGTGCCAGGCCGTTCCGTCGCCAAAACCGCCGTGAATCTTGTTTTTCTCGACAATCCACAAGGACGGCGAACGGGTAGCGCCTGCGCTCAGGTTTTGTCCACCGCCGAGTATGCCGTGAAAGCCATCGTCGATTGCTTCGGGGTAAATCCAGGCTTCCAGCGTGAAAGGTGTGCCAACCACCATTCCGGCGCCCAGGTCAATATAGTCATCCGTTCCGTTAAAAGACAACGCGGTCAGCAAATCCTTTTTTTGCAAACCTAAAGTATAGTTGGAATCGCCGGACTTGTGCTGAATGATTCGGGCTTTTTCATTTACCTGTGCGGGCCGAACCCAGGCTTCGAGGCTCAGGTCGTCTTCCAGGTCAAACTGTTTGAGTTTGCCTGTGTCGGCCAATTTGACAAGTGTGTCCGTGCCGTTGAACAACAAAGTGCTGCCGGGGGCTGCGGCCGTCCACTTGCTGGTCAGGGTAGCGCCGCTGGTGACGCGCTGGTTGGCCACGATTTCACTCGTATTTGCCAGACTTACAGCGCGTAACAACATGGAACCGCCGAATAAATCGCTTGCGATTTTGCTCGTACCGGCATAAGTGGCATAGTCGTATTCCATAAAAAATACGGGCCGGCTTTCCGGTGGAAATGCCGTGGCTGTACTGCTGACCGGCACGCTAACAGCCTGCGCTGCAACGTTTTCTTTGACGCTCAATCGCGTGGTACCCAGCATTAGAACCGCGCCTTTTTCTAATGCACGGCGCAAGCCTGCGGGCACCTGAAGCGTGAGTTGTCCGCCGTCTGACGTAACGGTTCCACTTCCCACCATTTCACGGTAACCCACTAATTTATTGTTTTCGTAATGCCCGGCCTGTCCGTTCAACACACGGGCAAAACGTTCGGGATGGCGCGGCACGTTCGTCCAGGTTTCTTCAATTTCTAATCCGGCAATGTTGACCGTGCAGGTGTCCGGGCTTGTGCCATTGCCAATTTCCAGGGCGATTTTGTCCATGCCCAGATCGGTGGAGCGGGCGATACAAATGACCACTTGTTTGCCAGCGCTGTCTGTGAGCGGGTATTTGGCCCGTTCGGTGAGCGTTGTGTAGTAAGCGGCAAAAAATTGGTCGTCGGCGCCCCGGAAATACAAGGCCAGCGAACCGGTAGCGCTGTCAAACAACAGGGGCGTGTCGCTGGTCCAGGCAAAACCGAGTAATCCGCCCGAGACGGAAAGCCCGGATGCGTCGAGATGAACAATCGGCATGGTGATTTCTGCGCCGTTGCGCAACACCGATTGCAGTGCTGAAAGCGCCGCCTGTGCATTGTTCAACAGGATTTCTTTCGCGTTGCGTTCGGTTCGGGCCAGGCCCAGGCGCTCCAGGGCTTTTTGCACTTTGGCATCATACGCCGGATTGATTTGAATGCGTAGGCCGGAAATTTTTGACTGCCAGGCTTCGCCTACGTCAGGGGTATCGCCTTTAAACAGTTTTGTTGCCCCGGCTGCGTCCACATCGTGTTCAAATACAGTGACTTGCAGCGATTCCGGTATTTTAAGGGAAACAATTTTATCGTTGAGATTCAGCGCCGGATCTTCGTTATGAAGCTGTGCGTAGGTAATATCTCCTTTTTCAAAAACTTTAAACGCACCCGTAAAATCCGCTGCGGTGTAAGCGGTCACCCGCGCAGCAAGCTCCTGATTGACTAAGGTTTGCCACTCGTTTTCCCGTTTTTGCTCCTGGCTTTTGGCTTTTGCCACGGCGTCGGCTAATACCCGTACCTGCTCTTCCGCATTTTTTACCGCTTCTAATTGATCGTTGATGGAGCTTGCCGCCGTATCGCCGGAATGCACCATTTCCAGGGCCAGGCGATCGGGCGCCTGCGCGATTTTACCCGAAACCGACACGCCGAAATCGAGGGAGGCGATATGGGTTTTGTCGCCTGTTGCGGCGCCTTTGGTAGCAAAAGCGAGCATGACGCGGGCGCTTTGTTTCAAGGGTTTTTCCTGGCCGTCGTAGCCGCTGGGCACATTGGACTGCTGGTAATACAACAGGGCGCTAAGGCCGGAAGCAAGGCTGCGGGTTTCCATAGTCCCATCTGATGTGCGACCTGCGACGTGGAAACTGTTTCGGTTAATGCCCGCATTTTCGCCGATGGGCGCATCGGAAGCCACCCAGGCGCCGCCGTTCAAAATGCCATCGGCGCCGTTGTCGGTCTGATCGAATACAGTGTCACCGCCCGCCTCATCGAAGCGCCAGTAGGCCGCCAGTCCGGGTTCAAGACCGGTCAGGCGCTGGTTTTGTTCTGCCTGTATTTCGCGGCTCGAACGGACGCGATTCCAGAACCTGATTTCGTCGATGGTTCCTTTGAATGCGTGTTGGACTGCACCTATAAACCGAACGGGTTTTGCGGGCGGTTTTTCAGCATTTGCCGCCACATCTATTTTATCGCGCAGGTTGCCGCCGATATAGAAACGGAACGCTGCGCCGTCGAAAGAAACAGCTACATGGTTCCAGGTATTCGGCGTGAGCATACTTTTGGAAGTGTAGAGCTCGCTCTGTCCGCCGCCAAAATCTACCCTGATCCTGGTTTGGGCTACCACCAGCAGCGACAACGCGCCGGCCTCCGCGCCCGTTTTTGCGCCGCAAATCAGCACTTGCGGCTGGGTGCTTTGGGTTTGTTCCGGGAAAATCCAGCCTTCAAAAGTAAAGTTTTCGCCCGGCGTTACTCCTGTTGTGAGGGCCACGTGATCGTTCGGTTTTCCTAATTTTAAAGCAGATTCGGCCTGTCCTTCGCTCGTGGGCGCAAAAACTTTAGAGCCTTGCGTATGGAAGAGTCCGTCGGCTGAACGTTCTATGTTGAAAGCGTCGATGCGCCCCGTTTTGCGGTTTTGGGTAAATATCTGCCAGCGCTCCACTTCGGCCACTGCGGTAGGCAGCAGCAGCACGGCAAAACGCCCGGATTCGAGGTTTCCGACAAATTTCAACTCCTGGGTCGGTTCGTAAAAATCGTTGCCGTCCAGGTCTTTCGCGCCGAGATTGTCTTTTCGGCTGGCGGGACGCGTTTTGCTGCGACTGCGCTGGTAGCGGATTTCCAGCCGGGGTTCCAATGTTGTGCCGGCCAATACAAAACGATCCAACAGCAAAGTGGCGTCCACCAACGGAACGGGTTTGCCCGCTTTGTCCAGCACAGCGTTGCCGTCTTTATCCTGTTTGAACACCTGACTGCTGTGGTCGGCGTCAATGGCCTGCCGGAACAGGTACACGTAGCGTCCGTCGGAAAGCACCTGAAAAGGCGCATCCGCACTGAGCCGGGCGGTGGTGGAGCGGAAATGGTCTTTATCGCGCGGAGCGAGTCGCACACCGGGTTTGAGTGGCACAGGACTGCCGTTTTGAAAAGTGGGGAGCAGTGTCTGGTCGGCGATGCCGAATCCCGTTTCGGCAATTTCATTCGGGAACATCAGTTCCGTGGGGCCGCCGGGCCAGTAACGCACATCGAGGGGCGAACTGGCGTTGGCCGGGTTCTGATCGAGGACCGCATAACAGATACGCCGCTGGTCGTCCATGGCAAAGGCAAGGAGCGCGCCTTT
>JAYSZC010000141.1:0-2190 GCA_043738235.1 Lewinellaceae bacterium
CATGGATACATCCATTTCAATAGTCTTGTTGTTTTTCTGTCCCTTTTTGTCGAACAGACTGACAAACACCATAATGGCTACCAGCGCCAGAAATACAAATCCCATTCGATTCATAAAAGGCATCTCGGTAAACACCTTTTCCAGTATCAGGCCGGTCGGAATAGTGGCGATTGCCGCCGCCAGGGCGGAGTTGGCAGTCGCGCGTTTCCAGAAAAAGCCCAGCAGGAAGATGGCTACCACGCCCGGGGAAATCAGTCCGGTGAAATCCTGGATGAACTGGAATGCCTGACCGAAGTTGGCCAATACGGGCGCTACAACTGCGCCTATTATAATGGCGACAACAATAGCGATGCGGCCCACCCTTACCTGAGTGGCCTCATCGGCGTCGCGGTTGAAATACTTTTTGTACAGGTCCAGTGTGAAAATAGTGGAAATACTATTGGCTTTTCCTGCCAGCGATGCCACGATAGCGGCAGTCAGCGCAGCGAAGGATAAACCTTTCAGGCCTACAGGCAGCAAATTGAGCAATACCGGATATGCCCGGTCAGGGCGAACGTTTCCGCCTTCCATCATTTCGGTTTGGAACTGACCCTGTTGGTACAATACATACGCAGCAATACCGGGCAACACCACTATAATAGGCATCAGGAGTTTCAGGAAAGCGGCGAACAGCAGACCGGCGCGGGCAGTTTCCAGTTTAGCGCCCAATGCGCGCTGCGTAATATACTGGTTGAAACCCCAGTAGTTCAGGTTGGCGATCCACATGGCGCCCAGAATAACGGCAAGCCCGGGCAATTTATCATAAGCGTCTTCCATCCCACCTTGTCCGTCGGGCATCATCATTTGCCCCTGGTTCAGGATCATGTGAAAATGGGTGTCCGCTTTTTCCCGCAACAGCGCCAGGCCGGAGAATGCGCCGGATTCGCCGAATTGCTGCGCCACCAGGTCGAGCGCCAGGTAAGTTGTGGCCAATCCGCCCAGAATAAGCACCAATACCTGGATCACGTCGGTATAGCCGATGACTTTCATGCCGCCCAGCGTAATAATGATGGCAAAAATGCTGAGGAAGACAGAACAGGTCGTGAAACTCAGGCCGGATATGGTACTGACGGCTAAGGCGCCGAGGTAAAGAATAGAAGTCAGGTTGACAAAAACGTACACCAGCAACCAGAAAACAGCCATGATTGTTGCTACTAAAGGGCTGTAACGCTGTGCCAGGAACTGCGGCATGGTGAAAATTTTGTTTTTGAGGTAGATCGGCAGGAAGAATACGGCGACCACCAGCAGCGTTGCGGCGGCCATCCATTCATAGGATGCTATGGCCAGGCCCATCGCAAAGCCTGATCCGGACATACCAATGAATTGTTCGGCGCTGATGTTGGAAGCGATCAGTGATGCACCGATAGCCCACCAGGTCAGGGAACCTTCCGCGAGGAAAAAGTCGTTTGCACTTGCTGTTGCTGTCTTTTTCTCGCGATAAATCCAGTAGCCGTAGCCCGAAACAATGACAAAATAAACAAGAAAAACGATGTAGTCTAATAATTGTAGTTCTTTGCCCATGATAAGTTTCAAAATGTGTTTGAAATGATTGGTGTGAATCGCAAAATAAAAAAAGCATGCGCTTAGGAGCGCCCAAATATATGGCGGTAAGCATTAGTAGTATGGATAAACGCCGAAAAAACTATTGAAAGAAAAACTTGCTTCGTTTCCGAAAAAAGTCTTTCCTTTGTGGCCGCTTTTGAAGCATGGTTTCGTGGCCGAGCGGTTAGGCACAGCTCTGCAAAAGCTGCTACAGCGGTTCGAATCCGCTCGAAACCTCCCTGAAAGCCCTCGCAGTATATGCTGTGGGGGCTTTCTTTCGCAAGAAAACCTTTTTTGTAATATTTTCCAAAAAGAGTTGTTTCATTGAAAATCTATTGCTTACCTTTGCGCCCGCTTTGATAGAAAGGCGTTCTTCGGAAGAAGAAATTAAAAAAAAGTAAGCATAATTTTGGTGGTGTGATAAAGTCTTTTCTACCTTTGCCGCCCCAAACAAAATGATGCAGTTTCAACCCAAACGAGGGTTGTTTTTTAAAAGTTCGAGGTCATCCCGTTTGGGGGATCAATCAAGTTTTTGATTGGGCAGGTTCGATACCTGAATGATTAGCGATTATCAGCCTCTGCGAGTATTTACGATGGTCATTAGCCTGA
>JAYSZC010000142.1:0-5381 GCA_043738235.1 Lewinellaceae bacterium
TCCAACACATCATTGATCATGCCTTGCAAACCCATCGTGCGGCCATCGTCGGGATGGTAGATGCGGGTGATGCCGTAGGCCTGCAATTCGGCAATTTCAGAAGGCAAAATAGTGCCGCCGCCGCCGCCGAAAATTTTGATATGCCCTGCGCCGCGTTCTTTCAGCAGGTCGTACATGTATTTGAAAAACTCGTTGTGCCCGCCCTGGTAACTCGTGATGGCAATGCCCTGCACGTCTTCCTGAATGGCGCAGTCCACAATTTCCTGCACGGAACGGTTGTGTCCGAGGTGGATAATCTCCGCGCCGCTGCTCTGCATGATCCGGCGCATGATATTGATGGCTGCATCGTGCCCGTCGAACAGGCTGGCAGCGGTGACGATGCGGATTTTGTGGTGGGGCTGGTAGGGTGCGGGCTGATGTTGCATACTTTATTGTCTTTTTTGGCTTTGTAAGTAGTGTACTGCGGCCATACAATACTCTTGATAAGCCTGCCCGTAACGGGAGTTTTTTAAAGATAGCCAATCAGTAATTTCCTGATTGAGAATTTCGTTATTCCAGGCAATTTTCGAATGCTTCAATTTCAATGCTTCTCTTGCTTTATCAATAACTTTTTGGCGGTTGTCTTGTAAAACCTGATCATTTAATTTTAGTGTAATGATGTCTGCCTTTATCCTCACATCATTTGAAAAAGCTACGCCATTTTTACTAAATTGGATAAGTCGTTCACAACTGGTGTTCGTCGGGCTGATAGTTAACGGCACGTTTTCGCGAATTCCAGAACAACAACGATACCCTTGACAAGTACCAAGCATATTCTCATAACGCAATTCATTATCCTTGTGAAACTGTTGGGAATAAGGGGAGTTATGATGGTGCTTTTGTGATATGAAGTGCTCTATTTCCATTTTTGTAGGGGATGCATCAATTCTACTCATACAATATGCACACAAAAAACCTTGTTCCTCTGTGAGCGTGGAACGGATATCTTTTTTTATGCTCCCGAGACCATCATAACTTGCGTTAGGGGTTGTATCTCGAAAAACACGAAGGGAAGCAGGCTCTTTCTTAGGGTCTTTATGAATGTATTTCATCAAGTAAGTCTTGGAAATAAAGGTTAGCGCGAACAATGTCAGAATCAAGGTTCCCCCACTTGATTTCAAGTTTTTTCAACACTTTTAGTGCTTCTTTGTCGTTTTTTTCATCCAACAAACGATAAAAACGGTCTAAATCAGATTGTTCTTCTCTGGGCCGTTTCTCTACTCCAAAAATATCATGTAGGATAGAGTTGCTATCACGTCCTTCACTAAATATGCCTTCAGATGGTTCTATGCGACCGTTTCTCAAAATAAACACCGACTCTCTTGGCGCCTCGCTCAACACCTGTGGCGAGTGTGTCGTAACAAAAAACTGCACATTCGGGAAAGCCATTAACAACGATGGAATGACTAATCGCTGCCAGCTCGGGTGCAAGTGCAGGTCCACTTCGTCAATCAAAACCACGCCAGAAGTTTCATTGGCTTCTCTGCTCATTTGTGGGTTGAGCAACAAACAGCGCATGGTTAGATCGGCCAAAATAGTCACAAACATTTTTTGCCCGTCGCTCAGATATTCGAAGCCTATTACTTTACTGCTACCATCTTCTTGTTTAAAAGTCAGATACAAGTCACTTTCCATTTCACTATCGGAAGGACGAATGATATATTCGATATTTTCGACTCCCGGAATTTGTTTGATTACCTTCTGCATTAAGTCTAAAGCAGCTGAGCCTTTTTTGCCACTTTGGTATTTTTCTAATTGACGGTTTTTGAACCACTCTTTTAGATATTCGGTATTGGTGAACTGTCCCAAAGCATTGAAATAGCCCCGCATCCGAGAGGAAAAAAGTTTATCCGATTTGGAGGACTTGCGCTCGCCCGATACCCGGTCAGTTGAGAAATATGCTACCAAGGGCAGCTCCAGGTCGTAGGCTTCCGTAGGATGCTTGAGTTTGTCTTCCAGTTTTTTTACCCACGCATCTACAGCCTTGGTATCTTTTGAATCTGTTCTTGCGCCACGTCCTTGTTTGGTTCTAGCCCACTGATACTCCTGATTTCCCACGCTAACCGTACATGCAAAAGAAGTCGTTTGGGCGAACTCCCTACGGATAAATCTTACGTCTTCCGGGGCAATATGCATGATACTCTGCTTTTCGGCCATGTCGATATCTGAAAATTGACCAATAAAGGTTCCAAGGCAACGCCGCAATGCCAAGAGCAAGGCTGTTTTACCACTCGCATTGGCGCCGACTAACACATTCAGTTTTGGATGAAAACCCATTTTCAGATGTTCGAAACATCGAAAATTGGTTATTTCAATTGAGTCAATCCTCATAGTTGTTACCTTTTAGTATGGTGGTGGAAATTTGATGCAAATTTATGGCATTCCGTTGTTAGTTATTGGTTATCGGTTATTAGTTATCAGGGGTGGTAAGGTTTGGCTACTCGAAATGCCAAGCGCTACCACCCCTGATAACTAATAACCGATAACCGATAACTACAATTCGCCCGCCAGCAACCGCAACCTGATCTCCGTCGATTTCAAATTGAACAACACCAGGTTACGCCGTACGAGGGCTTGTTCCAGGGTATTCTGGGCCGTTTGAATTTCGAGGCCGTTGGTGGTGCCGACGCGGAAACGTTCAGTGCTGACATGGAGGTTTTCGCGGGCAATACCCACGTTTTCCTCTTCCAGCGTCAGGATTTGTTGTTGTATCTGGTAGAAAGTCAACTGGTTATCAAGGTCCGTTTCAAAAGTCAGGCGTTGCGCTTCGGTGCGCATGGATGCCTGTTGAGCAGCTAATTGTGCGGTTTCTACCTGGCGGCGGATGTTGCCGCCTGTGTAGAGCGGTACGCTCAGGGTAGCGCCGAGTGCCAGGCCCGCGCCGGTGTTGTTCAGCAAAATACCTGCGCCATTATCGGCGCGTTGGGCATTGAACTGGCCGATACCGGTGATGACGGGTTTGTTGAGGGTGCGGGCTTCGTCGACCTGCAGGGCGGACACTTCGGCGTTTTTTTGCAGGGCCAGCAGGGTAGGGTTTTGGGACACCACTTTCTGGATGAGGGCGTTGCGTTCCGGATTGTAGGCGTTTTGCAGGGTTTCGTCCACCTCGAAAGGCGTTTCTGCCGGGCGCACGAGCAGGCGGTTGAGGCTGCGTTTGGAGGCGGTAGTAGCATTTTGTTGCGTCAGCAGATCGGAGCGGCGTTGGTTGAGGTCGATGCGGGCCTGCAGGGCGTCGGTCTGAGCGGCAAAACCGGCGGCTAAGCGCGCTTCGGCAATGCGCAGCCGTTCCTCGTTGAGTGCAATAACTTCTATCAAAGCCTTTTCCTGCAAGCGGCCCCGCACAATGTCGTAATATGCCAGCAATACGGCGGAAGTGGTGTTTTGAACCGTATTTTGTAGGTTCAGCGTCCCCAGGTTTTCCAGTTCGCCCAGTCGTCTTTTCGTAATTTGCATCCGGCGGCCATTGAACAAGGTCCAGTTGAGTTGCACACTGGCATTCAGGGCGTTGGACGGTACGCCATAGTTTTCATTGACCCTTCCGTCAAAGAACTTCTGGTATTGAAACGCGTTTACGGCGACGTTTTCACCGGCTATTAAATTGATGACAGGCAACATGCCGGCATTGGCGCGGGTATTGTTGAGCCGTGCTATTTCAGCATCCGTCCGGCTGAGGCGGATATCGTAGTTGTTTTCCAGGGCAATACGAACCGCTTCGTCGGCGCTGAGTAGTGGCCCTGATGCCGGGGTAATCTGGCTGTAGAGATGCAGGTTGTACAAGAAGGAAACGAAAAAAAGGAGTTGTTTCATGGAAAAAGTGACCAGGTTGAAAAGATACGGAGCAAAGGGCAATGGCAATTGTGGTAATGGAGAAATGAGTTCAACAGTCTGCTAAAGATACGGTTCTGGAAACTGGAGTCACATTGGATTTTTGTTGCCTGTATTTATTTCGTTTTCGCTACCAGAAACTTTCCAGGTTTTAAAACCTGGAAAGTTTAGCACTCGATAAAAATAAAATTTGTTACTTTTTTTAAGCTCGACCTTTTTACACCTCGCGGCGCCAAGTTTTCAGTATGGCTGAGCCGTGGAATACGTTTACGAAACTTCTAAAAGTTTCGTAAACGTTGTGCGCAATCAACGCCGGTGCGCGCTGAAAAAAGGCAAAGTCTTGTCTTTTTCAGAAACCAACACTTGTGTCAGATCGAATTCCCAGTCAATATTCAACCGGGGGTCGTCGTAACGCAGTCCGCCTTCGTGGGCTTTGGAATAATAATTATCGCATTTGTAGGCAAATTCCGCCGTTTCGCTGAGCACCAGGTAACCGTGGGCGAAACCGCGCGGCACAAACAGTTGCCGTTTATTCTCCGCACTGAGCCGAATGCTGTACCATTTTCCGTAGCTGGGCGACTCCGGGCGCAGATCGACTACCACATCGAGTACTTCGCCTGCTACCACCCGGACCAATTTTGCCTGGGCCATGTCGCCGGTTTGGTAGTGCAGCCCCCGCAAAACGCCCTGCATGGATAGCGCCTGGTTGTCCTGCACAAAATCGACTTGTATACCTTCGGCTTCCCAGGTTTTCCGGGTATAACTTTCATAAAAATAACCCCGGTCGTCGTGCCATATCTGGGGTTCAAAAACCAATAAATCGGAAATAGGCGTGCTGGAAAAAGGCATGTTGATGATGAAAGTTGAGGTGTTGATATTGTTGAGGGGTTGAGAGGCTTGTATTGCAATGTAAATCGATACAAGTATTTCAAACCCCGTAATTGATAAAAATTTGAAGCCGCAAAGGTGCGGAAATCCTGTAAAAAGCAGATGCCTAATAGTATCCGGTGCTACGGTTTCACTACATTTGCCCGCCATATTCATATCCAACGGTGTAACTTTCTGAATTTATGACTGCCGACGAGCAATTATTACTAGATACCGAAATCTATATCAAAGACTATTTTGCCGAACATATACGGCAGGAATACGTATTTCACGACCTGGAACACACCGTCCAGACGGTAGCTGCCGTCCACATGATCGGCGAAGGCTTTCACCTGGATCAACGTGATATGCTGGTTTTGCAACTGGCTACCTGGTTTCACGATACCGGCTATTTCGACGGGCCAAAAGACCATGAAGCGCGCAGTTGTACCATTGCAGAACAATATTTACGCGGTAAAATCAGCGACGACGAACTGGAGGCTGTTTTTGGTTGTATTCGCGCTACCAAGGTGCCGCAGCAACCGAATAACCTCCTGGAACAAATTATCTGCGACGGCGACCTGAGTCACCTGGGCATGGAAAGTTACTGGGATCGCACAGGCAAATTCCGGCAGGAACTCATCCTGACC
>JAYSZC010000143.1:0-2187 GCA_043738235.1 Lewinellaceae bacterium
ATGCCGCATTTCATGCCGACAAAATTGTTCTCGCCGCGCTGTGACAGCCGCACGATGTCCATGCGCGAAATCCCAAGTTGGTACAATTCGTTGATCGCAAACAGAGTTCCACTTTCCAGCGCCGCTGAAGAACTTAATCCTGCGCCCAGCGGCACATCGCCGCCGAATGCCACGTTCAGGCCGCCGATCAGCAGGCCGTCTTTCCGGGCCTCGCTGATCACGCCGAGCAGGTAATTCGCCCATTTGTATTTTTCCTGAAAAACGGTTTCGGCATCGTCCGATAAGAAATACTCGTCCAGATCGAGGGCGTAAAATGCGAACCGCCCGTCGGCGCGTTTGCTCGCAGCCAGCCAGATGGCCTTGTCGATAGCCGCCGGCAGCACAAAACCGCCGTTGTAGTCGGTGTGCTCGCCGATCAGGTTGATACGGCCGGGCGCGCGGACGGTAATTTCCGGCGCGGTGGAAAAACGGGATTCAAAGGCGGCATTGACGGTATTGGCATTCATTTTTATGTGTTTGGTGTTTGGTGTTTCGTGTTTTGGGGTGCATCGGAAATTTCATGCACAAGAGTAAAAGTTTTCAGGGAGAGCCTGCTTATCTTACCTGCCAATCTTTCAACCAACCTGACTTTTCTCTATGGCATCTGGTATTATAGAACAAAAATTAGCGGCACTCGACCTAACGCTGCCGGAATTACCCGCCTCCAAAGGCATTTACAAATCCTGCGTCATACAAGGCAACCTTATTTACGTGTCCGGGCACGTTTCGGTCAACACCGACGGCAGTTTTATCACCGGAAAATTAGGCCAGGACCTCGACGAGGGACAAGGCCAAATAGCGGCCCGGCAGTGCGGACTGGCCATTTTGACATCTTTGTCCAAACACCTAGGCGGCCTGGACCGGGTAAAAGGAGTTGTCAAATTGCTGGGAATGGTCAATGCCACGCCCGATTATACGAAACACCCGGTTGTTATCAATGGTTGCAGCGCTTTGTTTGCCGAACTCTGGGGCGACGACAACGGTATCGGGGTGCGCAGCGCTGTCGGCATGGGTTCGCTGCCTGGCAATGTGGCGGTGGAGATTGAAGGTATATTTGAACTACATGTATGAGAGGAATAAGGGATGAGGGATGACCGAGCGTGACTAACAGGAATGAGGAATGAGGGATGAGGAATGACCGAGCGTTATGTCGGGCATCACGTTCGGTCATTCCTCATCCCTCATTCCTCATCCCTGTTAGTCACGTTCGGTCATTCCTCATCCCTCATTCCTCATTCCTGTTAGTCACGTTCGGTCATTCCTCATCCCTCATTCCTCATCCCTGTTAGTCACGTTCGGTCATTCCTCATTCCTCAATCCTCATTCCTGTAAATTTAATAGAACATTTTCCCATGAATTATACCATTCAAGACATCGACCAACTGGATTCCCCGGCGCTGGTCATTTACCCGGAATGGGTCAGATACAACATCGACCTCGCTATACGCATGATCGGTGATGTGCAGCGCCTGCGTCCGCATGTCAAAACGCATAAATCTGCTGAAGCCACCCGGATGATGCTGGATGCGGGTATCCGGAAATTCAAATGCGCGACGATCGCAGAGGCGGAAATGCTGGGTATGTGCGGCGCAGCAGACGTGTTGCTGGCGTACCAGCCTGTGGGGCCGAAACTGCATCGTTTTATAGCCGTTATGGAAAAATGTCCGGCCACCCGGTATTCCTGCCTGATCGACAACTTGGCAGCAGTACAGGCAATGGCCGACGCTTTCGCAGCCGGGCAAATGAACGTTCCGGTATTTATCGACCTGAATATCGGGCAAAACCGCACGGGCATCGCCCCGGAGGCTGCGCTCGATTTGTTTATTGCCTGCGCTACCATGAAAGGAATAGGCCGCATCGGGCTGCACGCCTACGACGGCCATATCCGAAACAGCGATTTGGAAGCGAGAAAAACGGCCTGCGATGCGGCTTTTTTGCGGGTTACCACGCTGAAAGAGGCCATCGAAAAGGCGGGATTTCCGGAACCGGTGATTGTTGCAGGCGGATCGCCGAGCTACCCCATTCACGCAGCTTGCGGGCAAGTCGAATGTAGTCCGGGCACCTTTATTTACTGGGACAAGGGTTACGGCGACCTATGCCCGGAACAACCTTTCAAACCCGCTGCTATTTTGATTACGCGGGTTGTTT
>JAYSZC010000144.1:0-2185 GCA_043738235.1 Lewinellaceae bacterium
TCGGTGGCAATGTCACCCGCAACACTCAAGAAGTGACGTCCTTGGGCGGACCTACTGAATTGTTTAATTTCTTCGGTGCCTTGCGCACTGTTGTTGGCGGCGAGTTGCAACGCATCAGAGGTGTGAAAGCCATTGGCGTCGTGAGGCCGCGTGAGGTAATCCCTTCACAACCCAATGTCGTCGCGGGAGATATTAAATTTGAAGATTATGACAAAAATGGTTCAATCAGCGATTTCCTGGGCGGCGACGGCCAGTTGTTGGGTGACCCTAATCTCGATTGGCTTTACGGCTTCAATACGTCGGTACGGTTCAAGAACTTTGAATTGTTCGCCTTATTCAATGGGCAAGCCGGTGGCAGTGTGTACGACTTTTATTTAATTCAGGTGGGCACGGATGCTCAAGGGGTTAACTTGTCTAAGAAATTTTGGTACGATGGACGTTATGTTTCAGAAAATCAGCCGGGTGATGGAAAAACACCCCGTGCCGGGGCTCTGCAAACCGGAAACGCCGGCGTAGGATTTGTGTCATCGTTAGGCGTTCAAAAGACCGATTATCTACGGGTCCGAAACCTTACCCTCTCTTACAACATACCGGCTTCCGCGCTTAAGTATGGGTTAAAGAGTTTCCGTTTGTTTACCTCGGTCGAAAATTTACACACGTTTTCCAAATTCATCGGCGGAAATCCGGATGCCCGGCGAAACTCAATAGGAGGGCCCGGTTTGATTGGCGGTTCACGCATAGGGGGTACATACGACGGAAGAGAATTGGCTTTGACAAGTGTGCCGTCTTTGCCTTTGCCACGGACGTGGACAATAGGACTGAACATAACCTTTTGACAAACCTCATGATCTGTTCAAAAACTATTTGACTGATTTCTAAAATGAAAAAAATATGAATCTTATCAATCACCTGGCCAGTATACATTGGAAATCACAAAAGGCGCTGTGGCTTTTCTGTCTACTTTTTTTTATGATATCCTGCAAAAAGTCCATTCTGGAAGTGGTGCCCGAAGACAGGATAGATAGAACGACATTTTACAGTACGGACGCCCAGGTAATCATCGCTGTCAACGGAGTGTATGCCACTTTGCGAGGCGATTATGGCAACCTGAACCTGTTTGTAATGAGAGAGGCACGGTCGGACAATGGACAACTCAATCCAAACGGTCAGTCGGAGCAAATATCGTTGGACGCCTTCAAAGAAACGTCTGGTAATTTGTTAGTTCTTGATGGTTGGACGAACATGTACCGCACCATTTCCCTGGCTAATGCAGTTATCGAAAATGGACCGAAGGCTACGGGTGATAAAGCTTTGATTGATCGGGCCATAGCAGAAGCCAAGTTCATACGGGGCCTTACTTATTTCCAAATTGCCAGGCTGTGGGGACAGGCGCCGCTGCGGCTTACTGTAACTGACGTGGAAAATCCAATCGTGCCCAGTTCGACTACGGCCGACATCTACAATCAAATTGTAAAAGATTTAACAGAGGCAAGTTCTGTTTTGCCCGAGTCCTATCCGGGTGGTGCATCAAAAGAAGTTGGCCGGGCAACCAAATATTCAGCACTGGCACTACTGGGCAAAGTCGAATTGCAAAGAGGCAACAAAGCAGCCTCCGTGACCGCTTTGCGCCAGGTTCTTGGTAAATATTCTTTGCAGGCAAATTACGCTGATCTATTTAAAGCGGGCAACAATAACCAACCGGAATCGATTTTCGAAGTCAATTTTAATCCGGCGAATCAAACGGGTTTGGGCCTGCCGGCCAATTTTGTGTACCAAAGCGAGTTCACACGCTTAGGCATAAAGGCGAATGGAACTACACAGCCAGCGGTTATTCCCACCACGTCCATCATCAATGCGTATGAACCAGGGGATCTGCGAAAAGACGCCACCATAGCCATTTCGGTCGCTGAAAATAAACCCTACATCAAAAAATACATCGATCCCGCAGCAGCAGCGCAGGGGCACGATATCAATCTCCTGGTAATCCGGTATGCTGATGTATTGCTGTCTTTGGCAGAAGCATTGGGTGAAGGAACGGAAGCCTATGGGCTCATTAATCAGGTTCGTACCAGAGCGGGTTTGGGGCCCATAAGTGCGGCTACCCCCGGCATGTTTATAGATAAAATCATGCAGGAACGACGTGTTGAATTTGCATTTGAACAGGAACGTTGGTTTGATCTGCTAC
>JAYSZC010000145.1:0-5368 GCA_043738235.1 Lewinellaceae bacterium
ACTACAAACCCATCAACCTATCCATACAACTCATAATGTATCTGCGAACGCCCATACCCCATTTTAATCATCAGGTTGGCCACTGCGTCGTCGATCATGTTGCTCCAGCCGCAGATGAAAAAGTCGACATCGGGCCGGACGTTCCGGTATTGCTCCTGGTACACCTGGTGTACGTAACCTTTCCAGCCGGGCCAGTCAGGTTGGCGGGATAAAACGGGGTCGTACCGGAGCCGGGGCATTTCCCGGGCTAATTGCTCCATTTCAGAGCGATACAGGAGGCCGCTTTCTGTCCGGGTACCAAAGATGAGGTGTATGTTCCGGTAGACTTTTCCGGTGTTTTTTATATCCAGGATCATACTCCGGAAAGGTGCGATGCCGGTGCCCGTGCAAATAAAAACCAGGTCTTTTTCAATGACATCGGGAAGCACGAATCCGCCTTCCGGGCCTTTGAAGCGCAGTTCGGAACCTTCGTTCACCGACTCAAAGAGGTAGCGGCTACCGATGCCTTCCGTAGAGCGCGCAATACAGAATTGGAGCGTATTGGAACCGTCCGGCGCGCTCGCGATCGAGTAACTGCGCCAGCGTTGCAGTCTTTTATCGCCGATCGGCAAATCCATTGTAATAAACTGACCGGCTTGAAAATCAAGCGATTGCACAGCCGGTATTTCGACTTCAAAATGCCGGACATCCGGTGCAATCGGCTCTATTTTCCGGATCAGTCCTTCGTGCCAGGTAGTAGGCATGGTTATAATCAGTTGAAACTTCCTTGAATCAGTCCGCCGCCGACCACATCGTCGCCTTCATAAAAAACGGCGCTTTGACCGGGGGCGATCCCTTTTACATTGGCATGAAAAGAAACATCCACCACGTCGGCGCCTACCTGGCGGATAGTACTCATGGTACCTGCGTCGCGGTAGCGCACTTTGGTGAGCGTTTCGATACCTGCTGCCGGCAATTCGGCGTATTTCATCAGGTTGGCTTTCCCGACCAACATACCGTTGCGAATCAGCTCGTCTTCTTTGCCCAACACAACGGTGTTGCTGTCGGGCCTGATTTCGGTCACAAACATCGGTTCGCCCAAAGCAATGCCCAGGCCCTTGCGCTGCCCGACCGTGTAGAACGGGTAGCCATCGTGTTTGCCCAGTACCTTGCCGGCGGTGTCCACAAAATTGCCGCCCGCCACCTGTTCGTCGAGGCCTTCGATGCGGCGGCGCAGGAATCCGCGGTAGTCGTTGTCGGGCACAAAACAGATTTCGTAACTCTCCGCTTTCTTGCTCAGTTCGTCCCAGCCCCGTTCGGCGGCCATTTGGCGCACCTCCGGTTTGGTGAACACACCGAGCGGCATACGTGTGCGGTGCAGGCAATGCTGGCTCAGGCCCCACAACACGTAGGACTGGTCTTTTTGCAGGTCTTTCGCCCGGGAAACGTATTTGCGACCGTCGAGTTCGTTGATAATACCGTAATGCCCCGTTGCAATGAATTCACAATCAAGCATATCTGCGCGGCGCAAGAGGCTGTTCCACTTGATATGGGTATTGCAAAGCACGCAGGGATTGGGTGTGCGGCCCGCCATATATTCGTCTACAAAATTGTCGATCACATAATCGCCAAACTCTTCGCGGATGTCTACAATAAAGTGGTGAAAACCCAATTTTACCGCTACCGCCCGGGCATCGTTGATACTGTCGAGCGAGCAGCAGCCCGTTTCTTTTTTCGATCCGCCGGAAGTCGCATAGTCCCAGGTTTTCATGGTGATACCTACCACTTCCCAGCCTTCTTCGTGCAGCAGCACGGCGGTGATGGTACTATCGATGCCGCCGGACATGGCGACCAATGCTCTTCCGTGTTTTGACATGTTTGACCTTGATGCTTGTGATTGTCAGACCTTGATTCTTGTGATTGTCAGACCTTGATTCTTGTGATTTTCATGATTGACATGATTACCAACGTTTACTCAACTTTCAACATGTGTGCATTTCAAATTGTCGCTTGTCATCGCTTAGTGTTTATTGACGGGGTGACTTGAAGTCACCCCGTCAATAAACCGCAACAGCGATTTCAAATACGCCTCAACCACTTAACCTTCGCTATAATAGACTGCGTCTAAACAACAAATATCCCCCAAAAGGTTTGGGGAACAGGTGTTTTTTTGCACACTGCCGGATATTTTTTCGAGTGTCCAGACTTTCCAAGTTTTTAAAACTTGGAAAGTCTGTCTCCGCGAAAATGTCCAATAGAGTGTTTTTTTGACCGCAAAGGTAAAAATTTGTATTTGAATTAAGTTCTGGAAGCAAATTAAGAGCATTACCCTCCTGACAGCCGATAGGTTTTAATTGCCGTTTGCATTTTGCCCTTTGCCTTTTCCATTACGGCTGCACCACAAATTTTCCGCTGGATTCCTGTTTTCCGTCTATCCGGAAAGTGTAGTAATACACGCCTTGCGACAGGGGCGCCTGATACGGGTACGTGTGTTTACCATTCAGAATTACAGACTCCAGAACATAATCCGTCTGGCGACCGATGGCATCGAAAATTTCAATCTGTATCAAACCGCCATGCCGGGCATAGTACTGAAACGTCATGTTTCCATCGTTCGGATTGGGGTAAATGCCCGGCTTAAAATACTCCGCCGGAATGTATTCACCTACGTACAGGGTGGTCATAGAGCCGTCGAGCCATGTGATTCGATCCTCCAGCCAGTTTTCCAGGTAGTTAGCGTGCTCCTGGAAATATCCGCAGCAGAAGGCATTGGGCCAGACCCATACATTGAGTACCGGCCATCTCTGGAAATTGCGCACCTGCGCTTCATCTACCACGCTAAATAAAGAATCTACCAGGCCGTTGATGGGTGCATCGGAAAAAGCGCCGGCGCGCAACTCAAACCAGCGGGCCTGAACCTGCGCGCGGAAAGACGGGGTATCCCAGAGGCGGTTCCACCAGAAAGGAATACCCCAGTAGTCACTGGGACATTGGTCATTGAAGTCTTTTGCCCAGCCATAATAGGTGTCGCCGCCGCAATAATTGGCATTACCCAAAGCGATATTAAAGTCCCAGACCGGCCCGGCATGCAACAGATTGCTTTTGCTGTCCTTGTCCTTATACAGGTAAGAACTCAGGCGATATCCATCCACATTTTTGGTAATTTCATTGATAATGGCGAAATCTACAAAAGATTCAATATCAAGGTATTGAGCATATCCATGATCCGGGTCGTCATAATCCGGCGAAGACATAGTAAATTCAAAATCACTGATCCAGTCCCGGATATAAGCAGACTGCTCCGGCCTGATATCTTCTAATTTCGGGTACTCTATCTGGTAATAAGGGTTGAACGGGGCGCCGTACGGCGATTGCCAGCCGGCGGAAGCGCTGCCGGTCGTTTTATCCAATTTCAGGATATAGCCACCCGTCAGGTCGTCGCCGGCAATATCGGCTTCTTCTAATTTACTGATGTCCACCCGGTTATTGTCGCGTTTTATTTTTTCCACGACAATGTAAATACCCTGGTATTCGCCATTTAAAACCAATTCCACAAAACGGGTGCGCGAAGCCCAGGGCATGATCCGCCGCGCCAGTTCGAGCGTCAGCGCATCGCGGATGAGGCTTTTATCGTTGAAGGGCGCCATAAAAACCCAGTCGGATTCGGCAGGCATCCCCAGCAAGGGAAAATCCAGGTCTTCGCCCGCTGCATCGCGGGTTTCAACTCCGTAGGGCTTTTTATCAGACAGGTCGTTGGAGGAACTGCCGCGTTGTTCAATCCCGATAAAACCGTCATAGTGGTTGGGGGTATCGCTGAGGTGGTTGATTTGCCCGGGACCCTGGTCGATGACCCGCATGGTGGCCGTTATTTTCGGTTCATTGGGAATCGCCTGCCCGTTGGTTTCGATCAGTATGATCGGCAGGTTGGAGGACTGGAAGTTGACTAATTGGGCATTGAGGGCAAGCGGAAAAAAAATAAGGGTACATAATATATGCTTCATGCAGGTAAATTTTTGGTAAAGATCAAAAACTCCGGGGGAATGGACGTGCTCAAATGCAGGCAAATTGTTAAATTAGGCATATCCTGATAAGGGGTGTATTTCAAATTGTCGCTTGACATCGCTCGATGCTTATTGACGGGGTGACTTGAAGTCACCCCGTCAATATACCGCAACGACAATTTGAAATGCGCCCCCTGACGAGAGACTATCGCATCGTTCTGAAAATGTTACCGGGAAATGCGCACAACGTTTACGAAACTTTTAGAAGTTTCGTAAACGTATTCCAGTCGGTGCAGGTTTTGATGGTGTTTTCAACGTAGCGTTGGAGGCGACGTTTTTGTTGAAATGTGTGGAGCGTTTTTTCCATAAAACATGGATGATCTGCGTGATTGCAGATTTTTTTACAAACGAAATTAAGTATAATTTGCTGATAGTCAATGCTTTTTAATTTTTTAAAATTAGGTTAACACAATGCGCATACAAGATGATTAACGCAATACGTAAATTTAGGCGTTATACGCAATGCTAATCACTCCGAAGAACCATTACTGCAAACACGAATTGACCAGCTCCGAACTTTTCGGCAAAAGTCGTTTGGCTATTCCTTCGCAAAATGAAAAGAGAAGCAACCCAACGGCACAAAAATCAAACCTTACAGACGATTCAATAATAATTCCCTCCAAAAAATGAAAGCAACTTCAACCAATAAGAAATCGCCTGCCAAAGCAGAAGCCAAAGAAAATTCTTTTCCGGTAGTCGCTATTGGCGCATCAGCAGGTGGATTGGAAGCTATGATGGAGTTATTAAAATATCTTCCAGCCGACACTGGTATGGCTTTTATTTATGTTCAGCACCTCAGCCCAGACCACAAAAGCATGTTGACTTCAATCTTGTCCAAAAAAACAAGCATGATAGTGCAGGAGATTGATGACATGGATAAAATAAAGCCCAATAATGTTTTTGTTATCCCATACAACAAAGGAATTGAAGTAACAGACGGACATATTAAATTAATTCCCCGTTCAGAAAGCAGTGTAGCAATTTCCATTGACATTCTTTTCTCATCACTTGCCGAAGCACAAAAAGAAAGAGTTATCGGAATTATTCTTAGCGGCAGCGCAAGCGATGGAACAATTGGTATGAAAGCCATAAAGCAGGAAGGCGGGTTAACTTTTGCGCAAGACGACTCAGCAAAATTTGCAAGCATGCCCAGTTCGGCAATTGCCGCAGGGGTGGTTGACTTTATTTTGTCGCCAAAAGAAATTGCACTCGAACTGGCGCGGCTAAGTAAACATCCTCTTATAAAAACCATTGGCGCAAAAAATGATGATGAAGATTTAATTGATAATCGCAATCCGGATTTAAAAATTATTCTCAGCCAATTACAT
>JAYSZC010000146.1:0-14993 GCA_043738235.1 Lewinellaceae bacterium
AGAATCCGATCGAGCAGGAAGGAACCTACAAACTTCCCGAAGCACAACTCGACCGTTTTATATTCAAAATTGTGCTGCAATACCCGAGCCTGGAAGAGGAAAAAGGCATTTTACGCCGATTCCACAATGATTTCAACGGCGCGCTGCGCGATACCGTGCTGGCGGTACTCTCCCCGGCGGATATTGCCGATTGCCAGCAACGCATCGAACAGGTATATATTCGCGAAGAATTACTCGATTACATTGCGGCTATTGTACACAATACCCGCAACAATGCCGATCTGTTCCTCGGAGCCAGTCCGCGCGCTTCCCTGGCGTTGATGAAAACGGCCAAAGCCGCCGCCGCTCTCAGCGGCCGCAATTTTGTGACGCCCGACGATATTCGTTACGTGTCCTTTCCCGTGCTCAATCACCGTGTGATCCTGACGCCGGAACGCGAAATGGAAGGATACTCGACAAGGGAAGTGCTGGATGATATTGTGAAAAAAATCGAAGTACCCAGGTAGTGCGAAGTCAGTGGAAACTTATTTCCTTGGGTTCTCATAGCCGCGTAGCGGCAAAACGTCGGTAGAAAACCAAAGAGCAACGTACAAAGGTGCATAGCACCGTAACCTGGAACTGACAGTTACGGTGCTACATACCTTGTCAACAAGAATGGCATTTGTTTCTACCGACGTTTTTGCCGCTACGCGGCCGTCAGTCCAAGTAAATCAGGCTACTGTACAATGTGTGGGTAGTCAAATTTTATATTATCCATCCCCCACACTCCCGCTCCGACGACTTCGCACTACTCTACGCACTTCGGACTGACGACTTCAGACTTCGCACTTGCTTATTCCACTGCAAACCGCTCTCGTATCAGTTTTTTCAGTGCAATCATCTCATCCCGCAATTGCGCCGCCGTAATAAAGTCGAGGTCTTTGGCCGCTTTTTTCATTTTACTTTCCGTATCAGCCACCATTTTTTCCAGTTGGCTGCGGTTGGCATAAGCGATGATCGGTTCGGCGGCAAGGCTCTTTTCATCATTTTCCACGTAGTATTTCGGGCCTTCTACTCCGCGAATATCGAGGATACTTTTGGTCGCCCTGATTTCCTCTTTCGTTTTGGTAATGGTACGCGGCGTGATGCCATGTTTCTCGTTGTAAGCGATTTGCACCTGGCGGCGGCGGGTGGTTTCTTCGATGGTATTGCGCATGGAATCCGTCATTTTATCGGCATAAAAAATGACGAGACCGTTGGAGTTCCGCGCTGCGCGACCGGCGGTTTGGGTCAGCGAGCGGGCATTGCGCAGAAAGCCCTCTTTGTCCGCATCGAGGATGGCGACCAATGATACTTCCGGTAGGTCGAGGCCCTCGCGCAGGAGATTGACCCCGATCAGCACGTCGTATTCGCCGAGGCGCAGGTCGCGGAGAATTTCGACGCGTTCCAGCGTTTCCACTTCCGAGTGGATATAGCGGCAGCGCACCCCGACTTTCGCGAGGTAAGTAGCCAATTCTTCTGCCATACGTTTGGTGAGGGTCGTCACTAAGGCGCGTTCATCGGCGTCCACCCGGCGGCGTATTTCTTCCAGCAGGTCGTCGATCTGGTCGAGAGAAGGCCGCACCTGAATAGGCGGGTCGAGCAGCCCGGTCGGGCGCACGAGTTGTTCCACCACCACGCCTTCCGTTTGTTGCATTTCGTAATCGCTGGGAGTGGCGCTAACGAAAATGACCTGGTTGATTTGTCCTTCAAATTCCTCAAAACTGAGCGGGCGGTTATCCATGGCGGAGGGCAGGCGGAAGCCCCAGTTGACCAGCGATTGTTTGCGCGCCCGGTCGCCGCCCCACATACCCCGCACCTGAGGTATGGTCACGTGGCTTTCATCCACAATCATCAGGTAATCGTCAGGAAAATAATCCAGCAGGCAGAACGGACGGGCGCCCGGCTCGCGGCGGTCGAAAAAACGCGAGTAATTTTCGATACCGCTGCAATAGCCTAGTTCCTTGATCATTTCAAGGTCGAACGAAGTGCGCTCCCGGATGCGCCGCGCTTCCGAAATCCGGCCTTCCCGGATGAAAAACTTTTCCTGCGCGGTCATTTCATCCTGAATTTCATGGATGATCTGGTGGATGCGGTCTTTCGGCGCCACATACAGGTTGGCGGGGAAAATGGCCGCCGAGTCGACGGTGGAAACGCGTTTGCCGGAGGTCAGTTCCAGGCTTTCAATACTTTCTATTTCATCGCCAAAAAAGATAACCCGGTAGCCATAGTCCGCATACGGCAGGTTAATATCCACCGAGTCGCCGCGCACCCGGAAAGTACCCCGGCTGAAATCCGTTTCCGTTCGGGAGTACAAACTATCCACCAGACGGTACAGAAACTGCGTTTTGGAAAGTTTCATACCTTTTAGGAGCTGGATGATCCCGGTTTTGTAATCCTCCGGGTTGCCCATGCCGTAAATGCACGACACGGAAGCAACGATGATGATGTCGCGCCGGCCGGAGAGCAGGGTAGAGGTGGCTTTTAGCCGGAGTTTATCTACCAACTCATTGATATTCAGGTCTTTTTCAATATAGGTATCCGTAACGGACATATAGGCTTCCGGCTGGTAGTAGTCGTAGTACGACACGAAATACTCCACCGCATTATCCGGGAAAAAGGTCTGGAGTTCTCCATACAGTTGTGCGGTGAGCGTTTTATTGTGGGTGAGAACGAGGGTCGGGCGATTGAGTTGTGTGATGACATTGGCCATCGTAAACGTTTTGCCGGAGCCGGTTACACCGAGCAATAGCTGCGCACGATCGCCTTTTCGCACGCCATGCACCAATTGTTCGATGGCTTGCGGCTGATCGCCGGTGGGTTGGTAGTTGGAAGAAATTTTGAAGTCCATAGCAAGGGGCAAAAATACGGTTTTTCAAGCTATGTTTACGCAAGGAAAACTGATTTTGAACGGGGTGTATTTCAAATTGTCGCTTGGCAAAACGCCAAGCTTATTGACGGGGTGACTTCAAGTCACCCCGTCAATATACCACAACGACAATTCAAAATACGCCCCGTTCAAAATCAGTTTTTCCAGAGCGGATCCCCAAAGTCGTAGTCGATAAAAACGGCGTCCAGCAGTGGGTCTTTGCCCGGCATATAACCTTCTTTGAGGTCATAGCCCCATAATTTGCTGAGTTGGTTCCAATAAGTAGCGGTGGTACCGCCCCGCGTTTCGCGGATGATGGTATAAAAAGGTTTGTCCAGCCGGCGTTCGATCATTTTGATGAGCACTTTCCCCTCCGTTTTGCTGAGATTTTTCATCTGATCGTTCAGGTCGCCTTTCATTTCTTTGTGTTCCCGGCGGATATAACGCCTGCGTTGCCCTTTGCGCATGTCCAGTGTTTCTTCCTGAATGTCTTCATACAGATTTACAGCCTGTATGGCGTAAGGATACACTTTTCGGGCGGCGCGGGTGTAGAGGTAATATTGCCGTTGTTGTTGCAAATCAGTAAAATTCCAGCGGGCAGTGATGCGCACGGGCCGGAGTGACATCACAAAAGTGGTGTCGCCGTTCACAATTTCCATACGCGCCCATGCGCCGAGCCGCTGGGTAGTATCCGTATTGGGGGTGAGGGTCAGCTGTGCGGCGGCAGGGCTGCTGAAGGCCAGTATCAGCAGCAAAAACCAGTTTTTCATGGCAGTATTTTTCAAAGAAAGAAGTATCATGTACGGGTGGGTGCGGTAAAAACGTCTACAAAACGACAAGCGCTTCCTTATGTTTTGTAAAGTGGTCGTACCACGTCATTTCAGACGGAAAACACCTCTAATGTAACGCTGCTTGGGGTTGTGTCAAAAGGATATGACTAAAAAAAGGATCAAATTTTATTTTTTATCGAGTGCTAAACTTTCCAGGTTTTTAAAACCTGGAAAGTTTCTGGTAGCGAAAACGAAATAAAAATTTGTACTGTTGTTAACGCCGATCCTTTTTTTGCCGTGCGCGGGTCTTGCGACCCCGCGCTGCCGCTTGGGGTTGTGTCAAAAGGATCGAAATGGAATAAGATACCAAATTATACTTGGTTTTTTCGGTGCGAAACTTCCCGAAAGTTTAACACTTTCGGGAAGTTGGAGGTAACACGAAATTAAATTTCACACTAAAACCATGGCTCAAGTAGAATCCGACTTTTGACACAACCCCGTACTAAAGCAGCGCCGCGCCGTACACACCCGCACTGTCGCCTAATTTGGGTTTCCGGAAAATGGTGTCGATGCGCGGATTGAAAATATGCTGGAGGGCTTCGGCAACGCCTTCTTTATACAACAGGTCAATATTGCCCACACCGCCGCCGATGATAATAATATCGGGATCGACGATATTGATAACTACCGCGATGGCTTTGCCAAAATAAGTTACCAGCCTGTTCATAGTCAGGGTGGCTGCTGCGTCGGTTCCGATCTGCGCCAGACTAACAATGTCTTTTAAAGGGAGGCGCTTGCCACTTTCGTTTTCATAGAACCGTTCCAGGGCCGGGCCGGAAATGACCGTTTCCACACAACCGATCTGGCCGCAATAGCAGCGTCCGCCACTTTCATCGAGGAAATTATGTCCCCACTCTCCACCGATGCCTTGCCGTCCGCTGATTACTTTGCCACGAACCACCAGGCCGCCGCCCACACCTGTACCCATGATAACTCCGAACACCACTTCTGCGTTGGGCAGCGCTTCCGGCGCGGCGCCCATGAGCGCTTCCGCTATGGCAAAACAATTGGCGTCGTTGGCGAGGCGAATGGGTACGCCAATGACCCGCTCCAGGTCTACATTAAAAGGCCGTCCGTTCAGCGCTGTGGTATTGGCATTTTTGATCAATCCGGTATTTGGATCGAGGGTGCCGGGGTGGCCGATGCCGAGGTACTGTGGCTGCAAACCCGATTCGACGGAAAGCATTTCCACCAATTTTTGCACCTGCCCGATGATATGATCGTAACCATGCTGTGCTTCCGTCGGTATACGCATACGGTGTAGCACGATTGGATTTTCCCTGCTTTCCAGGATAACGCCTTCTATTTTGGTGCCTCCAAGGTCGAAACCCCAGAGCGGATGCTGTTCATGCATGGCTCATCGTTTGTGTGAATGTATGGTTCGTTTACAATGGTTTCGGTCGCAGGATGAACAAAGGAAAAAAATATTTTGATAAAAAATAGAATTGCCTGTTCACGAAAGTGCGGAGTGCTGCATTCACCAGTATAACCTTTCAAATGAAACACCTTCTGCAATGATCGGCTGATAAACCCGACCCCAAAAACGGCCCCCGCCTCAGTTTATGTAATCGCCCTGTATAATACTTTTTGTGCCAATGAAAACAGCTCCAAAACCACCCCTCAGACCACTCCTAAAACCCAATGCCTTGTGATGACCATCCGCCGGGAAGCCTTCCTCAAAGGGCTTCACCGGCGGGTGTTTTTTAGCGTGTTTCGTGTGAAGTGTTTCGTGTTTGGGGCTTAGCGTTGTATGAGCAGTTTCTTCACTGCCGTTTCTTCATTTGCCTGAATATGAACAAAATAGATGCCGACCGGCAAACGGCGGATATCGATTGCAATTTGTTGCGGGCCGGAAGAAAATTGCTGCCCGGGAATATCCAAAACGCAGCGACCTGCGGCGCCGACGATGCGAATATGCACGTCCGCTGTTTCCGGCAGTTGGAAAGAAAGCATCGCCCGGTCTTGTGCCGGATTGGGAAACAACTTGCTATCCAATACCGATACCGGCTGACGCGTACTGACGGGATTGAGCAGCCCGGCCCTCGGCCCCATCAGGACACTGCGCATGAGCGCTGCCTGGCCTTTGGTGAACATATTCATGCAGCTCTCCTGAGAGTAATCCATAAAATTTTCCACCAGGTCGAGCGGATCTTCATTAAAAAAGAGTTCCACCTGTTCGCAGGAGTTCTTTTCCATATCGCAATCGAATGCCGATTGTGCGCTGGCAAAAGGCGTATCGTCGACGCCGTCGCTTTGGGCGCAGTCATTGGGGCCGAAAAGTCCGCCGTCGCCCCAGATATGCCGCAGGCCGAGGTAATGACCCACTTCGTGCACGGGTGTACGGCCCCTGATGGTCAAATTCTCGCCGCCGGCAGGATTTTCCACCGTGTTCGGGTTGTTGCTACCGAACACGCGGAAGTCGATCACCACGCCGTCCTGTTCTGCCGTGGGTGCGCTGGCGCCTTCCGGCCAGTGGTCGAGGCCGTTTGGCGGAAAGGCAAAACCCAGAATTTGTCCTATTGTAAGACCAAAAATAGTGGTGGGCTGAATTTTACAAATCCAGATATTCAGGTAATGCTCCGTATCCCAGGCGTTGCTGCCGCCGGTGGCATCACTTTTAAGCGTCGATAGCAGGTCGCCACCAAGCACATCTATTTCAAACAGGTCATTCGTCTGTACCCGTACAATTTCAACCAGTTCAAAATGGATGTCGGCACTGCCGGCTACCTCCTGAAAATAGGTGCGCAAATTGCCCGTATCGGCATTCATGCGGTTGTAATCGGCATTCAAAATCTGCATCTGGTTCAGGATAATGCTATCGGCCAGGTTTTCCGCCGGGTCGTTCCACACGACGTGCACGACTACTTTCACATGGAGGGGTGAACGGTGGGTAACAGCATGGCTCTGGCGTGCGACCTGTTCAAAAGTTGCTCGAAATGCTGCGTCGAGTTCGGGGTATTTTTCCCGGACGATGTGTGAAAAAACTTCATTGCCGCAGATGATCGGCAGGGGAGCGCTTTGAGCGTTCAGCATGGAGAGGCCCGCTAAAAAAGCGAGCAAGGGAAGTAATTGTTTCATGTTTATTATTGATTTGAAAGGATTAGAAGGTTTGAGCGGGTTTGAAGGTTTGATGGTTTGAGGTGGTAACTCATAGCTTAGGTAACCACCTCAAACCATCAAACCTTCAAACTTGCCAAACCTTCAAACCCCTTATATTTTTTGTATTTCCTTCACCTGTCCCATCGGGGTGATAGACACTTGTTTTTGTCCTTCCGTCAAATAAAACAGGTAGCCGCTGTTTTGTCCGATCATTTTTACCTGCTTCGATATATTGTCGCTGAAGATGATCGTGTGGTCTAATTTCAATTCTCCTTTCTCTATTCTATTCTTAGTTGCAGCTCCCGAACCAATGCCCATACCTAAAAACATGGAGAATAAAAAAAAGAGCAAGAATTCTGCTTTTTTGTTGTTGTTACTACCTATATCGCTGTAATATTTGTCCATTTTCTCCACATTCTGGATTTTTCGGTACCACCCTTTGTGTTTGTTTTTTAAATGGAAATTAGGCATGGCTTTAAACATAAACAGATATGCCAGACCGATGAAAACAACGACGGTAATTAACACCCGGATATCTTTCACCAGGGTGCTGATGGGGCTGATGAGTATGTCCGAGATAGCGGCGTATTTTAAAATATTGACTCCGAAGAAGTTGAAATAAATAACGTCGCTGATGATACCCAGAATAATCAGGTAGACATAGCCCAGGGAGAGGTATTCCTGGAGGCTGTATTGGTGGGTATTCGCAGCCCTTGCCGGTTCGCTAAAGCTTGATTCAGTTGATGGTTGTTGTGTCATTTTTTGAAATTTTGGTAGCGCTGATATAGAGTTTATTGTCTTATTGTAGTAACTGGTTAGCATAGGGGCAGATCGCTTTAAAAGGATAATATACTCCCTTGGTAATTTTGCAACAGTTGTTGCAAAATTGGTATAATCTTTAGCGAAACGTAGCATATAACCCAGATTCCGTAATAGTTTGTATTCTACGACTAAGTCAATTTAGTACACACTGTGTGCTGAATTGAGCCTAAAACAGGAAAGGAAAGGTAACAGTACATTTCAACAATGAAGACAAAAGATCAAGTTCACCCTCTCTTTACCCCACAAGTATAATACCTCCCTCGAAATTTCTCGCTCACCTGATAACTTTTCCCCGCCCCTTTCGACCTGTCTATGAACACCGTACCTTTGTACAACACCCCTCGCCATGAAAAATCCAGGATTTTAACATCTGCAGGCAGCAAAAAATCGCTTGCCTGTATCTTTTCGAAATCACATACCTTCGGCTAATCTCCCGCTGAAAAACCGGTGACAGAATCAGTCAAAACGTAATCCTCACTTGAACGAAACAGACATCATCCGGGGTTGTCTGCGCGGTTCGGCGCAGTGTCAGCGACTTTTGTACGAGCAATTTGCCGGCAAAATGTATGCAGTATGTCTGCGGTATGCGCGTTCCCAATCGGATGCGGCGGATATTTTGCAGGAAGGATTTGTCAAGGTTTTTACCAAAATGGAACAATTTCAGTTCAACGGCTCTTTTGAAGGATGGGTTCGACGGATTATGATCAACACGGCATTACGGGCCTATCAAAAACAACGCTTCGATTTTGAATCATCGGGTTACGAATTTTTCCCCGATGCGCCGGTCGACCCGGATGCCATCGCGGCCCTGTCGGAGGCCGAGTTGCTGCAACTAATCAGCCGCTTGCCGGAAGGTTACCGGGTGGTGTTCAACTTAGTGGCTGTCGAGGGTTATTCTCATGCGGAAGTGGCCGAAACCCTGGGAATTCAGGAAAGCACTTCCCGTTCGCAGCTGACCAAGGCACGGCGCTGGCTATGCGAGCAACTGGAAATATTGCACAGAATCCGGCTTCATCCTTCTTTAATCCCCTGATTTTGAAACAAAAAACGGGGTTGTCTCATAAGACACGGCCCAAAAAGAGAGCAGAATTTTATTTTTTATCGAGTGCTAAACTTTCCAGGTTTTAAAAACCTGGAAAGTTTCTGGTAGCGAAAACGAAATAAACATTTGTATCATTACCAATGCCGCCCCTTATGAGACACCCTCTTTGCCTGCTTACAGTATAGTGCCATGGAACAACCGAATCATATAGACGAACTCCTGCGACAACGCCTGCGCGATGCATCTGCGCTGCCGCCTGCATTTGTGTGGCCCCGGGTAGAAGCGGCTTTGCGCAAGCGCCGTCGTCGTATCCTGTTTTTCTGGCTGTTTGCCGCAGGCATCACCGGAACGGGATTGCTGGGTTGGTGGCTGAAGCAGGAGCAGCACCCCAATTTGCCTTTTGCCGGGCAAAATATGCCATCGGAGCAAAGCGCCGAGAAAGCGACCCCGGCTGTTTCACCCGCAGCGGATGCTGTCCGGGCAACAGGCAACAAGCCGGAAAGGAGCGCCGTCGAGCGGGTGAAAAACAGGCAAGACGCCATCCTTCCTGTGGAGGATACGGCGCCTGCTGTTAGCGCGCAGCGGAAACGAAGCATGGTTCATACAAAAGGACAGTTGAACGAACAGACGCCGGCAGCATCGTCCGGCCTGAAACCCTTACAACAGACAACATCTTCTATTGCACAGGCTGCGGAAATGCCTGCCGACAACACTGCGGCAAACCAACCGACAGAGGCCATTCCAACAACCGACGTTCTCTCACTTCTCACTTCTCACCTCTCACCTCTCACTTCTCACTTCTCACCTCTCACTTCTCACTTCTCACTTCTCACTTCTCGTCCCCTCATCCCTGACAAACGGATCATACGCAACAAAAAAGAAACCCGGAATTGTTATGATTTCGCGGAGCATCCCAATGTTTTCCTGCTCGACGCCTATACAGGCCCTTCGCTGACCCGCAAAGAAATGCGCACCGGCCCGGACAACCAGCCTTACCTGGCGCAGCGCCGCAATACGGAAACGAGAGACTGGTCGTTCAGCGCCGGTGTGCGGGGTTCCCTGTTGCTGGATCGCCATTTTTTGTTGCGCAGTGGGCTGCACTACGACCAGATCACGGAAGTGTTTGAATTTATTGATCCCAACTCCGTGGAAGTGACGATCCGGCAGACCACGCAGATTATCAATGGCCAGCCCGTGACAGTGATTGATACGCTGGGCGTGGAATACGGTGAGCAGTACCTGAAAACATTTAATCGTTTCGGGATGCTGGATGTGCCCTTAGAAGTTGGTGTGGAATTGCGCAACGGCCGTACCGGTGTGAGTCTCAATGGCGGGATTGCGCTCAATGTATTGTTCTGGAAACGCGGCGCCATCCTGTCTCCTGTGGACGGGCAGCCGGCTTATTTTACGCCCGGCAATGGCACGGTCGATGTATTCCGCGCAAAAGCGGGACTCAGCGCCATCGGCAGCGTACAATGGTTCTACCACCTGCGCCCGCGTCTGCGTGTTTTTGCCGAACCTTATGTAAGAATGGTGCTGCGACCGGTCAATATTCCCGGCCATCCGGTGGAGCAACGCTACGGAATGATGGGGCTGAATGTGGGTGTCACCCGGATTTTTGATTGAAAAATTGTCGGTGGAAGCAGCGCTTTTACCTGCCCCTGTATCTCTGTTGTTGCAAGCAGGGCTGTTAAGTTCAGTTCTTTTTTCATTGGTAATTGGATATTGAAAATTGGACATTTTTTAATTAATAGTTCAAAAAATGTCCAATTTTCAATATCCAATTACCAATGTACAAGTAGCCCTGCCAATGCAAAGGGATATACAAGAAAATCTCACAAACCACTCTTAAGCATATAAACTGACATATTTTGAGAACTACATGGCTGGCTATATTATTGATGCTGGCGGGTTGGAGTTGTCGTAAGGATGTGGAAATATTCCGCCCTTATGATATATCGGTCGCCGAGATTTCGCTGGCATTGCAACAAGTCCCTGCAATCCAGACGACATCCGTATTGGTATTGAACAACCGGGCGGCTGACACCTTATTTATTACGGCCGGCGGCGTACGCATTTTTCTGAATCACCTGGATCAATTGTTTTCAAATGCTTCCGGTGCGCTTGTTCCATGCAGTACTTGCCCCGATTTTCGATTGGAAGTAATTGAAATAAAAAGAAAAGGAGACCTGGTTGCCCGCAATACCGGCACCGTTACCACCGAAAACAGGGTGTTGGAGAGCGATGGTATCCTGCATTTGAAAGCGATCTGCAACGGACAAGAGTTGCAATTAACGCAGGGAAATTTGTTGAAAATACAAATACCGGGAGCGACGCCGCTCTTCGCCAATCAGTTGTTTACCAACACTTCCGGCACCATGGATGTTTTCACGGGGTGGTCGGGTACAAATCAAGCGGTCACCGCTGCAGAATGGCAGGTATCCGGTATGCCCTCCTTTCAGTTGGGTTATCAAATGCTGGTACCCACGCTGCGCTGGGTTTGTGCCGGACGCATGCTGGAAGAACCAAATAGCAGTTATTGTGTTGAATTACCGCTTGGGTTTTCGGATCAGAATACACAGGCATTTATGGTATTTAAAAATATGCAGTCCGTTGTTCCGCTGAGATACGATGCTGCTGATTTCCGGTTTTGCGCCCCCTTCATCCCGCAGGGATTTCCGGTACAATTGGTAACGGTGAGCAAATTAGGCGATCAGTTCTGGTTGGGAAATAAAGAGGAAGAAACCGGCGGAGCGAATACATTGACCCTGCAACCACAAAAAATGAGCGAACAGCAAGTCATCGATTTTATTAAAAATCTTTGACCTTTCAAAAATTACCCGTGTTTAGTAACGTTACCTTATGCCGGGCCGGAGCAATCTGGACCCGGCTTTTTTTGAACAATTTTTTCAAAAAAGGATTTCCATTCTTTAGTATATGTTTGCGCACACAAACTTAGCGCCATGGAAATCTTTACAACGAACGGAATTACAGTCAGCGTGGAAACGCAATACATGCCTTTTCACTCCAATCCACGACGATCCAAGTTCATATTCGGCTATCACATTACCATTGAAAATGGAAGCCCGCATACCGTGCAGTTGATGCGCCGGCACTGGGTGATACGCGACTCCGACGGCCAGGTGCGCGAAGTAGAAGGAGAAGGCGTGATCGGCCTGCAACCGGTATTATTGCCCGGCGAAATCCATGCTTATGATTCTTATTGCGACCTTGGTACCGAGTTTGGCAAAATGTCCGGTACGTACCTGATGTCGCGCCGCGACGACGATTCTCTTTTTGAAGTAACCATCCCTGAATTCAGGATGCTTGCACCGTTTAAGTTAAATTAAAACATGAATCTATCTGACCTTTCCCTCAGTCGCCCCGTATTTGCGACCGTTATGAGTATTCTGATCGTTCTTTTCGGAGCCATCGGATACAGTTTTCTCGGTGTGCGCGAATATCCGGCCATCGACCCGCCCAATATCTCCGTGCGCACCAACTATACCGGAGCCAGTGCCGATGTAGTGGAAAGTCAGATCACAGAGCCGTTGGAAAAAGCCATCAACGGTATAGCGGGTATCCGCACGGTATCCAGTTCTTCGGCGCTGGGTAGCAGCAACATAACAGTAGAATTTGACCTCGGCGTCGAACTCGAACAGGCTGCCAACGACGTGCGCGATAAAGTCAGCCAGGCGCAGCGCAACCTGCCGCAGGATATCGACGCGCCGCCGGTAGTAACCAAAGCCGACGCCAGCGGCGACCCCATCCTGTTCGTACCGATCCAGAGTAGTACGCGCAACATTATGGAATTGTCGGACTACACGGAAAATGTGATCCTGGAAAAAATACAAACGATCCCGGGCGTTTCGGCGGTCAATATTTTCGGCTCCAAAAGGCCTTCCATGCGCTTGTGGATGGATCCTGTGCGGATGAATGCATACGGGCTGACGGCACAGGATGTACTCTCTTCGCTCGAACGCGAAAACGTGGAATTGCCTGGCGGGAAAGTGCGCGGCGATGCGACGGAACTTACGGTGAAGGTGTTCGGCAGGCTGCAAACGGAAACGGAATTCAACAATATGATTATCCGCCAGACACCCGGCGCCGGAGTGGTTCGCTTCCGCGATATTGGCGAGGCGGTGCTGGGGCCTGAAAATGAAGAAACCGGCGCGCGGCGCAACCTGGTGCAGGGTGTATCGCTGGCGGTGATTCCGCAGCCCGGCTCCAACTGGGTGGAAATAACGGATGAATTTTACCGCCGCTTCGAACAAATACAAAAAGAACTACCCCCGGATATCGTGATGAATGTGGGGATTGACAAATCGCGTTTTGTACGCAGGGCAATCAGTGAAGTAACCGAAACGCTGTTTATCGCTATCGGACTGGTGGTGATGATTATTTACCTGTTTTTTCGCAACTGGATTATCGCCCTGCGCCCGCTGATTGATATTCCGGTGTCGCTGATCGGCGCATTTTTCATCATGTACATTTTCGGCTTCAGTATCAATGTACTGACGCTGCTGGCAATTGTACTTGCAACGGGCCTGGTGGTCGACGACGGGATCGTGGTTACGGAGAATATTTTTAAAAAAATAGAAGCGGGCATGGATAAGTGGACGGCAGCGCGGGAAGGGACGAAGGAAATATTTTTCGCCGTCGTCAGTACTTCCATCACGCTGGCAGTCGTGTTTATTCCGGTTGTTTTTTTACAGGGATTCACGGGGCGTTTATTCCGCGAGTTCGGGATTGTGGTGGCGGGCGCCGTGCTTATTTCGGCGTTTGTTTCCCTGACGCTCACACCCGTTTTGAACGTCAAACTGGGTGGAAATATCAAGGAACACGGCCGTTTTTACAATGCGACGGAACCGTTTTTCCGGGGTATGGACCGGGTGTATGGAAATGCGTTGCGCTCTTTTCTGAATTATCGCTGGTTCAGTTTGGTTGTGCTTGTCGCTTGTTTCGGCATGATCTGGTTTTTCCAGGGCCAGCTCAAAAGCGAACTGGCGCCTTTGGAAGACCGCAGTGTCATTCGTACCAACCTGTCGGCGCCGGAAGGAACGGACTTCGATAAAATGGAAACGATTATCTACAATCTTTCCCAGAAAATCATGGATTCCTTTCCAGAAAACAAAATGGTTTTCGGCATTACGGCGCCCGGCTTCGGAGCAGCAAGTACCAACTCCGGTTTTGTCAGTTTGCTGCTGAGCGATCCCGAGGACCGGAACCGGAGTCAGGCAGAGATTTACAGCCAACTCCTGGCGATGACTAAAACCATGCCCGAAGCGCGGATGTTTCCCGACCAGGAACAGACGATTTCGGTTGGTTTCGGACGGGGGCTGCCGGTGCAATTTGTGTTGCAGAACCTGGATTTTGAAAAATTGAAGGAAATCGTCCCTCAATTCCTGGAAGAAGCGCGCAAAGACCCCGTATTCGCCAATGTGGACGTCAACCTGAAATTCAACAAACCAGAACTACAGGTAACCATCGACCGCCTGAAAGCCGCCGAATTGGGCGTCAATGTGCTCGATGTAAGCCAGACGCTGCAATTGGCGCTCTCCGGACGGCGTTTCGGTTATTTCCTGCAAAACGGCAAACAATACCAGGTCATCGGGCAGGTCGACCGCAGTAACCGCGACGAGCCGCTCGATCTGACTTCGCTATACGTGCGCAACAACCGGGGCGAAATGGTTCAACTCGACAACATTGTGCGTTTTGAGGAAACCAGCAGCCCGCCGCAATTGTACCACTACAACCGCTACAAATCGGCCACGATCAGCGCTTCCCTGTCGCCGGACAAAACCCTGGGGGAAGGTATAGAATCGATGGAACGTATTGCAGGTCAATTACTGGACGATACTTTTGACACCGACCTGAGCGGCCCTTCCCGCGATTTCCAGGAAAGCAGCGGGAATACCTCTTTCGCTTTTATGCTTGCCTTGTTATTGATTTACCTCATTCTGGCCGCCCAGTTTGAAAGTTTCCGCGACCCGTTCATCATTATGCTGACCGTACCGCTGGCGCTGGCCGGGGCTTTAATGTCTTTGTACCTGACCGGCAATACCCTCAATATCTTTTCGCAAATCGGTATGATTATGCTGATCGGCCTCGTGACGAAAAACGGTATCCTGATTGTCGAATTTGCCAACCAGAAACGCGATGCAGGTATGGATAAACGTCAGGCCGTGTGGCAGGCTTCTCAAGCGCGTTTGCGCCCGATCCTGATGACAACTTTGGCAACTGCCCTGGGCGCCCTGCCGATTGCCCTGTCGCTGGGCGCTGCCGCCACCAGCCGTATCGGACTCGGTGTGGT
>JAYSZC010000147.1:0-5360 GCA_043738235.1 Lewinellaceae bacterium
TGAGGCAAAATTAAATTTTGAACCCAAACTATTCTTCCAAATCACTAATATTTTACTTTTGACTGAAATCTTTTCAAAACCACTTTCAGACGACTATATAACTATTAATATATTAAAAAGTATGGAAAATAATTGAATTAAAAACGATACACTAAAGTATCATGGTTAGAATTGTTCCTTAATCTACATAGTATGCGTTCGATTTAATCGGACGCAGGTTTTGTCTTTGGCAAAAAAGCATTGAAAAGAACCTTTTCAGAAGCAAAGGCGGGGTGTATGTAAACCATGCTGTAAACCGATAAAAAAAGGAGTCATGCAAACTTGCACAACTCCTCTCATCAAGTGATCCCAACTGGGGTCGAACCAGTAGCCGCTTGCTTAGAAGGCAAGTGCTCTATCCATTGAGCTATGGGACCATTGGCGCAAAAGTAAGAACTTTCGGCCACTCCAATGCGGGAGCATGACAAAAAGTTCCGGGTACGTTATCTTGCGCACAAAATCACTGAAGATGGAACAGACTCCCTCCGCCTCAAATGTCCAGATAGAAGCCAGTTGGAAAGCAGTGCTGGCCGATGAATTTCAGCAACCCTATTTTGCCGCCATCAAATCGTATTTAGTGCAGGAAAAACAGGCCGACAAAACGATTTACCCACCGGGGCCGCTGATTTTCAACGCTTTCAACCAAACGCCGTTCGATGCGGTGAAAGTGGTCATCCTGGGCCAGGACCCCTACCACAACCCGGGCGAGGCGATGGGGTTGAGTTTTTCGGTGCCGAAAGGTGTGAAAGTTCCGCCTTCCTTAGTCAATATTTTTAAGGAAATCAAAACCAGCCTGGGCATCGATCCGCCCGGCCACGGCGACCTGACCCACTGGGCGCAACAGGGTGTGCTGCTGCTCAATGCCATGCTGACGGTGCAGGCCCGCAGCCCGGCCTCGCACCAGAAAATCGGCTGGCAGAACTTTACCGATGCCGTGATCCGCCGCATTTCCGAACAAAAAGAAGGCGTAGTGTTTATGCTGTGGGGCAATTTTGCCCGCCAGAAAAAAGCGCTGATCGACCCGGCGAAACATGTCGTGCTGGAAGCGGCCCACCCTTCCCCGCTGGCCGGCAATGCGTTTCAGGGTTGCGGGCATTTTGCAAAGGCGAATGAGGTGTTGGAAAAACAAGGGAAAACGCCGATTGACTGGCGGTTGTCTGTTTAGCCCCCATTCCCCACCATCTCCGAGTAAACATAAAAATCCTCCTTCACCAAAAACTTTCCCTTCTTTCCCAATTTACAGGCACTGCTTTTCCAGTCCGTCGTCGGGTAAATCATCTCGAACTGACCTGTTTTCAGCGTGACTTGTACGGGCATATCGAAACCGTCCACGCAGTTGGTCCAGCGGTATTCCACTTTGCCTTTTTTGAAACGGTATTGCAGCACGGGAATATTGGTCTGGCGCAGGTACTGCTCGAACACCTTTTGCAGGTTTATGCCGGACTTTTGGCTGATATAGTTCTCTATCTGTGCGCCGGTGACCACCGAGTGGTAAAAATCGCGACCGAGCCCGCGCAGGATGGAGCGCCATTTTTCGTCGTCGTTCAGCACCTGGCGGATGGTATGGAGCATATTGCCGCCTTTGTAATACATATCCAGCGAGCCTTCCGAATTGACATGGTACGTGCCGACAATCGGGTTTTTGTTTTCAATATGCGAGCGGACGCCGCGCGTGTAGGCTGCACCGGCCTCTTTGCCGTAGTGGTATTCGGTGTACAGGCCTTCGCTGTAATTGGCAAACGCTTCGTGTACCCACATATCGGCAATATCGCTGTAGGTGATGTTGTTGGCAAACCACTCGTGGGCCGATTCATGGATGATGATAAAATCGAATTTTTTGCCCCAGCCGCTGCCGGAAAGATCGACGCCGAGGTAGCCGTTCTTGTAGCCGTTGCCGTAAGTGACCGAACTCTGATGCTCCATGCCGAGGTAGGGCACATCCACTAATTTAAAACCGTCTTCGTAAAAAGGATACGGGCCGAACCAGTGTTCCAGCGCCTTCATCATCAAAGGCGCCTGTTTAAACTGGCTTTTGGCTTTGTCCAGGTTTTGGGGCAGCACGTAATAATCCAGCGTCAGCGGGCCTTTTTCGCCGGGGTATATTTCGCCGAAATGCGCGTAATTGGCCATGTTAATATTCACTCCGTAGTTGTTGATCGGGCTGGATACAAACCATTCGTAGGTCGTAGTACCGTCGTCGTTCGTTATGGTGCGGCGCAAACGGCCGTTGGAAACATCCATCAGACCTTTGGGAACCGTGATGGCGATGGCCTGCGAATCCGGCTCGTCGTACATGTGATCCTTGCAGGGCCACCACACGCTGGCGCCCAGGCCCTGGCAGGAAGTAGCCACGAAAAGCTGCCCTTTTTCGTCCTTCGACCAGCTGAATCCGCCGTCCCAGGGCGCGTGAATCGCCTCGCGTGGCTGGCCGGAATACCAGACGGTGAGCGCCTGTTTTGAACCAACAGCTTGCTCTTTTTGTATTACGACAAAATAGGCGTTCTTGCCTGCTTGCCGCAGTTCCAGTAACTTGCCGTCCTGTTCTACCCGTTCAATCCGCAACGGGGGTTGCAGGTCAATTTGAAGTAAATTATTCGGAGTCAATACGGTGTAATGAATCGTATTACTTCCTGCAATGCTTTTATCGGCAGGGTTTACTTTTACTTTCAGGTCGTAAAAAGTCAAATCCCACCAGGCCCGCTGAGGCGTAATGCTGCCCCGAAGCGTATCGTCGAGGGTAAATTCCGGTGTTTGTGCCGTTAAATTTTCTGTTAAAAAAAGCAGCAGACATGCAAAAATCAGTTTGGCAAGGATGGTGTTGAGCATATGGAAGGTTTGAAAGGTTGATGGTTTGATGGTTGGAAAGGTTTGATGGTTTGATGGTTGGAAATGGCAACCCAAGCCATGAGGTACCACCTCAAACCATCAAACCTTTCCAACCATCAAACTCTCTTACTGAAACAAAAGATCACCGCGAAGGTAAAACAGCGCAGTCGATCTCTGTAAAGATTGTAGACGAGCAGGCGGTCAAAGTTAGTTAATGACCGTTTTTTTTGTAACGATGACTTTTTTACACCTCGTGCCGCCAAGTTTTGTGCATGGGCTAAGCCGAGGATACGTTTACTATACTTCTAAAGTTTAGTAAACGTCGCCAAAGTGGATTAAATTCTTTGCAAATGCTTGATTATCAACACTGATAACCAATAACTAATAACAGATAACGAATCATGGCCGGTAAAATACTTGTTCTTTTTTCCCATCCCCTGCTCGAACGCTCGCGCGCCAATAAGGCGCTGATTTCAGCTTACCAGCAACATGGGGCCTGTACTTTTCACGACCTGTATGAGGAATACCCGTTGTTTGACATTGATATTGAACGGGAACAACAGTTGCTCCTCGAACACGACATTATCATCTGGCATCATCCCTTGTACTGGTACAGTTGCCCGCCCTTGCTCAAACAGTGGATCGACATGGTGCTGACGGTCGGCTGGGCCTATGGCCCCGGTGGTACGGCTTTGAAGGGTAAAAAACTGATCCAGGTCATTACTTCGGGCGGTTCTGAGGCGGTGTATCAGCACGATGGGAACAACCGTTACACGATCCAGGAATTTTTACGCCCGTTTGAACAAACCGCCCGCCTCTGTCATATCCAGTACTTGCCGCCTTTTGTGGTGCATGGCACACATCGCCTCGACCAGACCACACTGCAGGTTTTTCATGTGGCGCTGAGCGAACTGTTAGATACCCTGCATTTGGATGACCATTCAGCCGTCGACTGGGCGCAATACCCTACCATACATCAATTTTTAGCCAGCAGAGCAGCCTTATGAGTAGTTCTTTTTTGATACAGGCACTTGTTTTTATCGGTGCAGCCATTGTTTTTGTGCCGTTTGCCAAAAAATTAGGCCTGAGTTCGATCATCGGATATTTGCTGGCGGGTATCATCATCGGCCCGTTCGGACTTGGTTTCGTGGGCGAAAACGGTCAGGATCTGATGCATGCCGCTGAATTCGGCGTGGTCATGATGTTGTTCCTGATCGGCCTGGAATTGGATCCGAAAGCGTTCTGGGAAATGCGCAAATCCATCACCGGGCTGGGGCTTTCTCAAATGCTGGGAACCACCCTGTTGTTGTTTCCGATCATGCTGACGCTGCAATGGTCCTGGCAAAGTGCATTGGCGATTGCGCTGGCTTTTTCCATGTCATCCACGGCCATCGTATTACAAACCCTGAAAGAAAAACAGTTGTCCCGCTCTACCGCCGGAGAAGCCTCCTTTTCCGTGTTGCTATTTCAGGATATCGCCGTAATCCCAATACTGGCATTGCTGCCCCTGTTGGGAAATATCGATCCGGCGGCCACGCAGACCGATGCGCACGGTTCTTTAATGGAAGGCCAACCGGCATGGTTGCAAGGCCTCTCTGTAATATTGGCAGTAGGCCTGATTTTATTAGCGGGGCGTTTTTTGGTGGTGCCGTTTCTTCGTTTTGTTTCCAAATCGGGCCTTCGGGAGTTGCTGACGGCTTCTTCGCTGTTTGTCGTCATCGGCGTGGCTACTTTGATGCAGGTGGTAGGACTGAGTCCCGCACTTGGCGCTTTTTGGCGGGCGTGGTGCTGGCCAACAGTGAATTCAGGCATGAACTGGAAAGCAATGTCGAACCGTTTAAGGGATTGTTGCTGGGCCTGTTTTTTGTGAGTGTGGGTTCTACCATCGATTTTAATCAAATCAAAAACGACCCGATAACCATTATGATGCTGGCGGCGCTGGTCTTGACAGTGAAATTTGTTGTGCTGTTCGTCATCGGGCGTTTCAGCAAAATGGGGCGCGATCAGAACCTGCTTTTTTCACTCGGCCTGAGCCAGATCGGTGAATTCGGCTTCGTCCTGCTCTCCTTTATCGGCCAGATTAACATCATAGACCCGGCATTGAATACTAAATTGATGGCTGTCGTGGCGATTACCATGGCCACCACGCCCTTTCTGCTCCTGATCAACGACAAATGGATTCTGCCTTTTATTGGAATACCCGAAGCGGCCGACAAACCTGAAGCCGACACCATCGACCAGCGCAACAAGGTGATCCTGGCGGGTTTCGGGCATTTCGGCAACACCATTGGTCGACTGCTGCGCGCCAACGGAATCGAGGCCACCATCGTCGACAATGACCCTGACCGGGTGGAATTACTGCGCAACATGGGCTTCAAGGTCTATTACGGTGATGCTACCCGACTCGAACTGCTTAAATCAGCCGGTCTGGAAGAGGCCACTTTACTGATCGCAGCCATTGATTCACCGGAGACAAATAACTTTCTGATCAGCCG
>JAYSZC010000148.1:0-2179 GCA_043738235.1 Lewinellaceae bacterium
CTTTATTTTTTCGCTTCCACGCATTCCACAAATATGACATCCAGGTTCAGTCCGGTGCATTTACCTTTAAAAGTGACCTGTTCGCCTGCCTGAAAATCAGTGCGGCTGTGGTTGGCAAAAGGGCTGAGTTCGCAGGCCACCACACCCATATCGCTGCCGGTTTCGAGGCTGACTTTAACGGCGCCGTCGCTGTCTTTGACGGCTTCTTTTACCTTTCCGGTGATGGCCACCACTTTGTCTAAGTATTTGGCATTTGCGGCATTCTCATCTGTGTTGTATTCGTTGTACAGCGCTACGGCGTCGATCGCAATATCGGTTTTGGCAGCGCCTATATCCTGGTGTGGTTTGTTCCAGAGCATGTAGCCTGCAACGGCCCCGATCAGGGCGACAGCCAGGAATACATACAGGATTTTTTTGTTTTTCATCTTGTTTGATTTAGATAATAAAGAATCCCTTTAATTATTCGGCGCTCCTGCCCTGATCCAGGCCAGTATTTTCTGGCGGTCGCAATCCGGCAATAAACCACCTTCACTTAAAGGCGGCATGGGATTCGCGACATTGTTGGTGCGGTCGCTGATTTTACCGGAAGTGGCATAAGCTTTTGTGGCGTCATAACCCTCCAGCACATACCCGGAAAACAAGGGTTCCGACGGTTTGTGGCATTTGTAGCAGTGGTTTTGCAGCAAGGGCAAAATAAATCCGCTGTAACTCACACTGACGGTATCACAAAGTGGCGCTTCGCCGTAGAGGTCTTCTTCGTTGTCGTAAAAGCAGCCGGATGGGATGGCCAATAGGATAGCGGCGGATAGCAGAGCAAAATAAAAAATGGTTCTTTTCATGTGCTGAATGATCGTATGTAACTTGAGTGAAAGGCATATTTACCCAATCAAAGGTAAGTAGGTGTGCAAAATTGGTTTTGATTAAATTCTTTGAAAATGCTTGATCATGAACACTGATAACCAATAACTAATAACGGATAACTACTTAATAGCAGTAGATACACTTTATTGGCTCATTGTTGTTGAAGAGGCCCGAAATGGCAAAAAATCGTCCTTTTTCTGCTCTTTGCTTTTTACCTTTTTGCCTCTTGCTCTTTGTTTCATTGCCCTTTAATTATTCGGCGCTCCCGCATCAATCCAGGCTTTCAGTTTGGACGTTGTGCAATCGTCTAGTTTTTGACCGCCCTTTGGCATCCAGTTGACAGCACGCGTCACAACCGTGAAGAGTTGACCGGTACTGGCTACCGTTTTTATATCCGTGTAGTTTTCCAGCCTTAGAGCGCCCTGCGGAATGCTTCCGCTGTGGCAGCCCTGGCACCTGCTTTGAATCAGGGGTTGCACAAAACTGCTGAACTTTGCATTGGCGGTGTCGCATTGGCCTGCATTTTCATTACAAGCGTTATTTTTGGCGCCCTGTTGCACCCAGCGGGCGATCAGGTCGATTTGCGCCTGCGGAAGTGGCGGTTTGCCGTAAGGCATCCGTTTGTCGGGGTCGTCTTCCGTTAACACCTCCAGCAATTCATTGTCATCCCAATTAAACTTTGTAACATCTTCAACCGTCGACATCAGTTTTTGATAAGACGTCAGGATTATACCTTCTTCGCGATCCTGATCGTTGTGACATCCCGACTGCGTACAGTTGGAAATCAAAATCGGCAGTATTTGATTGCTGAAATAAACGCTGTCTGGGTTGCAAACCACACCATTGCCGCCTGTTCCGCCGCCGCCGTTACCACCGGTACCGGTAGTATCTGTGGGGTCGGGTTCAACATTAAACATCGAATCGTGTTTGCATGATGGAAACAACGCCGCCACCAAAAAAACGCAGCACAAAACCGGAAAAAGAAATACTCGCATGGTCATTTTGATTTATACTCTAAGAACGCACAAAGATTGCTTCCCTATCTGTTTTGCTTCCAAACAACTGACTGAACCCGTAAAATAAGTATCTGAAATGGAAAATAAGGGTTGGAGAACCTGGCTTCGCCGTATCGGTGTGTGGGGCTTTTTATTTTTTTTGGCCAAAGGACTTGTCTGGCTGGCTATTTTTTTTGGACTGTTTAAAACCTGTGCGTAGATCCGAAGTGGGTGTCTCGAAAGGTTGATAAAGGTTGATAAGGGTTGATAAGGGTTGATAAAGGTTGATAAAGGTTGATAAAGGTTGATAATACAGCCGCTCG
>JAYSZC010000149.1:0-5350 GCA_043738235.1 Lewinellaceae bacterium
CGAATACACCATCGGAATAATTCCTTCCATTCCCTGAATGCGGTAGTTGCCATCTGCTCCCCGGACGGTTTTATCGAAACAGTCATAAGGCGAGTAATCGTACTCATGGAGGAACTCGATACGCAATCCATGCCGGATCAGGCTGTTGATGATTTCGGACAGGCTGTGGTTCCAGCCGAATTCTTTATATTCGATACTCGCATAGCGGTCGGCATACGTGCCCGTCTGCGCTGTTTCGATCACCTCGCCGCCGTGGTAGGGGTATTTCAGGTGTTCCATGCGTTCATCCAGCATCCATACAACGGGATGAAAATCAGCTATATAGAACATGCCGCCCGGTCGAAGGAAGTGGGCGATCACAGCGGCCCAGCGATCCAGATCGGGCAGCCAACCGATCGTTCCGTAAGAGGTAAAAACTAGATCAAACTGCCCGTCCAAGTGTTCCGGTAAGTCGTAGAGGTTGCAGCGGACAAACTGCGCCGGGATGTTCAATTCGGCGGCCAATTCCCGGGCAAGATCAACGGCATTGTCCGACAGGTCGCAGCCGGTCACTTCTGCGCCCAATCGCGCCCAGGAGAGCGTATCCTGTCCGAAATGACATTGCAGGTGCAGGAGTTTTTTGCCCTGCACATTGCCGACTTCGCGCAATTCGATGGGTGTGAGGCTGTTACCTTCTTTTTTCCAGCGCTCTACCTGGTAGAATTCGCTGTTTTTATGCACTTCTGTGCGAAGGTTCCAACCTTCCCGGTTGGCATCGAAATAGTGATCCCAGGTGTTCATTTTATTATTATATTGAAGAGGATGGAAACGCTGGTTGTTTCACAAGGTAGAGGAATGATGGGAGTTCTTTCTTCTAACCGAATGCCACTCACGACCCACGATTCACCCCTCACGATTACAGGCCTGAAAAACCCAGACTCCAACTATAACAAAATGCCAAAAGGGAAGTCTCTCACCCTCTCACTTCTCACCCTCTCACTTCTCACTTCTCACCTCTCACTTCTCACCTCTCACTTCTAAATCGTGAGTCCTCCATCCACACTAATCGTCGCGCCATTTACAAATGCCGCTTCTTCGGAAGCCAGGAAAACGTACACATTGGCAACTTCTTCGGCTGTGCCGAGGCGTTGCATCGGTGTTTTTTCACGCATACCCGCGAGCACATTTTCCGGAATGGCGTCCATCATTTCGGTATGGATAAATCCCGGCGCGACGGCGTTGGCGGTGATGCCCCGGCGACCGAATTCGCGCGCCCAGACCTTGGTCATGCCGATGACGGCAGCTTTGGTGGCCACGTAATTCGTCTGCCCAAAATTGCCGTACAAACCTACAACAGACGCGGCAGAAATAACGCGTCCCCAGCCTGCTGTTTCCAGAAAAGGATAAACAGCTTTTGTGCAGTTGAACACACCCGTCAGATTGACGGCGATGACCTGATCCCATTGTTCGACGCTCATTTTTTTTAACGTTGCGTCGCGGGTGATACCGGCGTTGTTGATCAGAATATGAATGCCGCCGAAGTCTTCCTGCACCAAACCGGCTGCTTTTTCAACAGCGGCAAAGTCGGTCGTGTTCACCTGGTAAAAGCGCAGGCGATCGGCGTACTGCGACCAGTCGAACAGCAGATCGGCTCCGCGTTTTGCATCGATATCCCAAATGGCCACCCGGGCGCCTTCTTCCAGAAATTTTTGTGCGGTGGCCTTGCCGATACCGCTGGCGCCGCCGGTAATGATGGCGACTCTGCCTTCTAAACGATTCATAGGTTAGTTATTAGTTATCGGTCATTAGTTATTAGTGCGAATAGTGGGTTAAAACAGAATCATTTGTGCAAAATGATGATCAGATTGCCCCCACCCGGGTGGGGGCAATTTCAACCATATATGGCGATTTTGATTCGTGGCAACTCATTATTCGCATTAACAGTGCTGAACAATTGTCGTGGCAAAAGTAAGCCTATCGTTTGCCCCGGACAGCGCATCGCGTTTTTTTTCTTTCGAGCGGTCAACCCTTTTATTTGTTGACTTAAAAAATTGAATATCAATATTTTAAGAAAAATAACATTTTATACACCGCAAAAAGTCAATAGCAGGAAAGAAATCAAAGATGTTTTCGTCTGCCTTTCGCTATCATTCCTTTGTCTTTGGAAAAATGCTTGTATGACCTAATAAAATTAGGTGAAAGGCCTGCTTGTCCAAAAAATAAAACATAATGGAAAAAGAACAATGGTTTTGGTCGACAATCGGTTTGATAACGGCATACGCCGGAGTAATACTGTACCTGGTGATCCGGGGTGCGCGCCGCACTAAATCGCTGAGCGACTATGCCGTAGGTACCACAGGTTTTTCACCGACGGTGGTAGGATTATCGCTTGCAGCGGCCATTACGAGCGCTGCCACGTTTATCATAAATCCCGGTTTTATTGCCCTGTACGGGTTGAGCGCATTGCTGGCATTTGCGGTGGTATTGCCGCTGGGACTTGGTGTTTCGCTGGTGGTACTGACGAAAAATTTCCGGCGTTTTGGTACCAGCATTAAAGCCTTAACACTTTCTCAATGGATCGGAGAGCGGTACAAGAGCAAGGGTTTTGCCTTGTTTTTTGCGGTGCTTTCATTGTTGCTTATCACTTTTATCGTCCTGATTTGCGTGGGCATGACAAAAGTGTTGGCGCAGGCGCTGGGAGCGGAAGAGTGGCTGGTTTTGCTGGGCCTGGTGGTTTTTGTTTTCGGTTATATGATGTTTGGCGGCGCCAATTCGATGGTGTACACCAATACCATTCAGGCAGTCATCATGCTGGTAGTGGCTTTTTTGCTGCTGGGTTCGGGTTATGAACACTTTAGCGCCGGGGTACACGGTTTTTGGGATAAACTGGCAGCGATTGATCCGCAACTAATCACGATCAACAATGCTTCCAGTCCGATTTCCAGGGATTTCTTTGAAATTTTTGTGTGCAATTTCGTGGTGGGTATTGCGGTAGTTTGCCAGCCGCACATCATTACCAAGTCGCTGATGTTGCGCAGCGACCGAGATGTGAACCGCTACCTGATCGTTGGACTGACGGCAGAAGCCATCTTTTTTGCCGTGGTGATTACCGGTTTTTACGCCCGTTTGATGTTTCCCGATTTGCAGGCTGACGGTCAGGCATTGCGCATGGACGGCATTGTTTCGGCTTATGTGGTGCGGGAGTTTCCGGTCTGGATTGGCCTGGTAGTGATACTGGGTTTGTTGTCAGCCGGACTTTCTACTTTGGAAGGGCTGATCCAGTCGGTATCGACGACCATTACGTCCGATTTGATCAAACCTGTTTTTGGCAGTTTTATCAAAAACGACCGGCAGTATGTGCTGCTGAATCGTTTGGTGATTATTCTGCTGGCAGTTATTGCTTACCAGGTGTCCAATTATCAGTTGCAGTACCCCAACCTCAGCGTCGGCATTTTTGCCCAGAACGGCGTGTATGCCTATTTCTCTGCGGCATTCGTGCCTGTTTTGTTCGGTATCTTTTTAAAAAACACGCCTTCCATGGCTGTTTTCGGCGCTTCTATTACGGCGCTTCTGGTGCATTTCGGCACGTATTACGGCGGTATCAGCGAATACCTGCAAGGGCCGGTGCGTAATCCTGCCGTGGCTGCTACATATGCAATACTCGCTTCGGTCATGGTCGGCCTGATCCTGCATTTTTCACTGAAAAAATCGGAGATATGAAACAGCGCTTCTTTTTCAACAGGATTTTGAGCCGGACGACCTGCTTCATTTTTTTGCTCTGGTCTATGGCTTACATGTCGCCATCATTTGGAAATAACCTTCAAAATCAACGACTTATGCCTGAAGACAGCCTGCATTTTATCCAACTAAGCTCTGGAATACGGCTGGCTTATAGTGATGAAGGAGTGGGTGATACAGCGCTGGTGTTCCTGCACGGTCTGGGCAGCAACCACAAAGCCTGGCAAAAAAACACAAACGTTTTGTCTAAACGTTTCCGCTGCATTGCGCTCGATTTGCCGGGTTACGGCGCATCGGATAAAGGCGATTTTACTTATGATATGACGTTTTTTGCCCGCACGGTTCGGGAATTTGTCGATGCCTTGCAGTTAAAAAACGTCGTACTCGTCGGGCATTCCATGGGCAGCCAGGTAGCCATGCACTGTGTGTTGCAGGATAGCAGTCGCTGGAAAAAACTGGTATTGCTGGCGCCGGCGGGTTTTGAAACATTTACGGAACAGGAACGCGCCTGGTTTCAAATGGTGTACACCCCGGCAGTGCTGAAAGCCACAACGCCGGAGCAGATTCGCAAAAACTTTGAGATCAACTTTTTTCAGTTTCCTGCCGACGCCGAGTTTATGATCCGCGACCGGCTGGCGCTGCGTGAAACATCTGCTTATAACCTCTATTGCAATATGATACCCAAATGTGTCATGGGTATGTTGCGGGAGCCGGTTTACGAGCGTTTGCCGGACATAAACATCCCCGTCATCGTCCTGTATGGGGAAAACGATTACCTGATTCCCAGCCAGATTTTGCACAAAGGGCAGACCACCTTGCAGGTAGCCCAATCCGGCCAATCCCGAATACCCGGCAGCAGTTTGCGCATGCTTCCCCAATGCGGTCATTTCGTGCAGTGGGAAGCCCCCGATGCTGTCAATCAAGCTATATCAGCGTTTCTGAAGTGAATCCCGTTCATCGTCTTTTTTAAAAACAAAACTAATTTTTTAACCATGAAGCAAGTATTTACATTCCTTTTGCTGCTTTTTGCCGCGTTTTCGACCTTTGCGCAACGCGGTACGGTGACCGGTAAAATCACCGACGCCGATACCGGAGAGCCTTTGCTGCGCGCCAGTATCGTGCTGGAAGGCGCTGCCAGCGGCGCTTTTGCCGATGCGTCCGGTATGTACACCATCAGCCTGCCGCCTGGTGAGCGCACTTTGATCGTTTCTTATTTGGGATACAAAACTGCCACTCAAACAGTCACCATTTCCAGCGGTCAGGCCACCACGCTGGATTTTATCATGGAAACAACTACTTTCCAGGGAGAAGAAGTGGTGGTCACGGCCTCCCGCCGGGCAGAAAAACTGACCAACGCACCTGCCACCATTTCTGTCATCAATGCGCAGACCATCAGCGAGTTACCTTCGTTTAATATCGCCGAATTGCTCGGTCGCCAGCGCGGTGTGGATTATGTGCGCTCCGGCGTGCTGGGCATCGGCATCAATGCGCGGGGTTTCAACAGTGCATTCAATCCTAAAAACCTGCAAATCAACGATGGCCGTTTGTCCTCGCTGATTGCCACCGGTTTGCCATTAGGTGCTTTGGGCACCACGGTAAAAGAGGATATCGAACGTATCGAGGTCATTCTCGG
>JAYSZC010000150.1:0-5346 GCA_043738235.1 Lewinellaceae bacterium
AACAACCTTTTTGCCCGAAACTGCGCCTTTATAGACGGTTTCCAGATATAAGAATCAAAGTCAAGCATGAGAAATTTTTTGAAAATAGCGGCAGTCTTAAGTGTAGTACTGCTGGCCGGATGTGTTACACAGAAGAAAAAAGACGCTGAGCCGGGCTGGTTCAAAAAAGGTTACCACAACCTTACTTCCAAGTACAATTATTGGTTCAATGCCGATGAATTGTTCCGTCTCACGGAAATCAAACTGGCTTCCGAGCACAAGGATAATTACAACCAGATCCTGGATGTGTACCCTGCCGCCGCTACCGATCCGCAATCGGCCAGGGCCGACCTCGACAATGTGATCCTGAAAGCTTCTAAAGGAATTGCCCTGCACCGGGTGAGTGATTTTGCCGACGACTGTTACACCATGATCGGTCAGGCGCAATTTATGAAACGCGATTTTGAAACGGCGGAATCGACGTTTAAATACATCAAAGACGAGTACGATCCCAAGAAAAAAAGTAAAAGCAAACTGAAATCCGGCAAAAAGAAAAAAGACAGCGTTAAGAAGAAAAAACTAACCAAAAGACAGAAGAAAAAAGCCGCCAAAAAACGCAAGAAAGAAAGAGAGAAGAAGAAAAAAGAAGCGGCAAAAAACAAGAAGGCCGGCAAAACAACGACCAACCCCGCGCCTGTAAAACCGACGCCCGTCCCCATAGAGAAAGTGGAAGAACTTACGCTGGAAACTGACAACCCTTACACCAAGGGCATAGAGCGCACTTCCGCCTATCCGCTTGCTATGATCTGGTATGGCCGCACCCTGACCGAACGCGACAAATACGACGAGGCTGAGTTCTTGTTCCGCGATCTTTGGGAAGACCGATTCTTCCCCGAAGCCCTGCAGGACGAACTCTACACCGCCGAAGCCTATCTCTGGATCAAACAAAAACGGTACGACCGGGCTGTCGACCCATTGTCCAAAGCCATCGAACGCACGAAGAAAAAACAAACCCGCGCCCGCCTGGCCTATATCCTGGCACAACTCTACGAGCGCTCCGGACAAAGCGAAGGCGCTTACGCTGCCCTTGAAACCGTGCTGAACAGCGCGCCGGATTATGAAATGGAATTCAATGCCCGGCTGCGCCAGATTCAGGCCGGCTGGACGAACAGCAAAATCAACAGCGCAGATGCCAACAAGAGCCTCGATCGCATGTTGAGAGACGATAAAAACCTCGAATACCGCGATCAGATTTATTACACGATGGCCGACATTGCCCTGAAAGACGGCCTGAAAACAGATGCGATTGCCCTGCTGCGCAAATCGCTCGATTTCAACCAGGGCAATACTACACAGCGGGCCGAATCTTACCTGAAACTGGCCAACCTGTATTTTGAATCCGAAAACTTTGTGCAGGCTAAAAATTACTACGACAGTACCCTCACGGTATTGCCTGCCACCGACGAGCGATTCAAATCCGTAACCGACTACGCGACCAATCTCAAAGACATTGCGCGCCTGATCCAGACGATTGCAGCCAACGACAGTATTGTACGTATTTACCGCATGTCCGACGCTGAACGCAAGGAATTTGGTAAAAACCTCAAAAAACAACGCCAGGAGGAAGCGGAAGCTGCCGCAAATACCCTGGCCAGTAAAACACCCGCTCCGGCAACCACCAAAGCTCCTGCGCCGATAGCAGGCGGTAAAGTCAGCACCTTCTACTTTTACAATGAATCGTTTCTGAAAAAAGGCCGCAAAGACTTCAGCCGTACCTGGGGCGACCGCAAACTGGAAGACAACTGGCGAAGAAGCAGCCGGCCCGTCAGCGGCCTGCCCGGCGAAGAGGTGGCCGGCGCCGACAGCGCCCAGACCAATACCGTAAGTGAAGCCGAACTGACCGACATGTTTAAAAACATTCCCACCAGCGAAGCGGAACTGGCGGTACTGCACATTGCTACCTACGAGGCAATGTACCAACTCGGCACCTTGTTCAGAGATCGCCTGCAAAACAACGAGCGCAGTACAGGCACGCTCGAAGAAATGCAAAACCGCTACCCGGAAACCGACCGCTACGAAAAAGAGACCTGGTACTACTGTTATCTCGGTTTCTCCGACCTTAAAAATGCCCCGCGCGCACAATATTATTTAGACAAATTGGTGGCCAAACACCCCAACAGTTCCTACACCCGCGCGCTGACCGACCCGAATTTCAGGAACTCCAACAAGGAAAAAGAAGCAGAACTCAATAAATTCTACGAGCAAACCTATACAGCTTTTCAATCGGGCAAGTATCAGGATGCCTTTGAACGGTGTACGGAAGCGCCCAAAAAGTACGGCTCCCAAAATCCGCTCATGGCTAAATTTGCCTTGTTGAGCGCGCTCTGTGTCGGCAACCTACAGGGCAATGAAGCCTACTGCACGGCCCTCTCGGAGGTCATTGCTCGTTTCCCGGACAGCCAGGAATCGACCCGCGCCAAAGAAATCGCCCGGGTCATTAGTTGCAAAGGATTTGAAGTGGCGGAAACGCCCAAGAAGCCGGAAAAAGCGGCCATCGACGACGCTTTCACCCGCGAGGATGATAAATTGCACTATTTTTTAGTTGCCCTCAGCGGCGATGTGCGCGTAGACGATATCAAAGCCTCCATTTCGGATTACAACCGCGAAAACCACAAATTGGAACAACTGCGCATTTCCAATATTTTCCTGGGCACCGATACGAACGAGCCGATCATTGTGATCCGAAAATTCGACACCAAAGAACAAGCGATGCGTTTTCACACAGAGGTGAGCAAACAAAAGGGTTTTTTGGGCGAGACGGATAAAAAAACCTATAATAAACAATATTATGCCATTACCCAGGAGAATTACCGCCGGGTACTGAAAAACAAAACATTGGATGGGTATCGCCAGTTTTTTGAAGAGAATTATTTGAAATAAGCTCGATTCTTAGTGGGCGGCTCAAAATGTTGATGAGGGTTGATAAAAAGGTTGATAAAGTTGATAATAGCTGCTCAAATTGAGTTTAATCACTTCAATGAGTAGCCCATATCAACTTTATCAACCTTTTTATCAACCCTCATCAACATTTTGAGCCGCCCACTTGCATTTCACAATCTCTCTCCCCATTTTAACGTTTTTTACCGCAAAAATCAATTATGCGTATTTTTCTTTCAATTTGTCTGCTCCTGTGTCTGGCGCACACTGCTGCCCTTTCTCAAAATTACCACACCGTAAAAACCACTTCTGAAAAAGCCCTGGAAGCATTCCGGGAAGGTCAGCAGTATATGCAACGCAATGAAGCGGCCATCGCTTTGGGCTACTTTGAAAAAGCGCTCAAAAACGATGATACTTTTATAGAGGCCCGGCTGGCTTTGGCAGAAACATACGAGGAACTCCGCGATTTTTTTAAAGCGGAACGCGCCTACGAGGAGGCCATCGCTTTGGACAGTACGTTTTCCCCTGCGGCGTTCCTTTTTTTGGCGAAGGTGGAATGGCATTTGGACAAATTTGAGGAATGCGCCGGACACCTGAACAGTTACTTGCAAAGCAATCCGAAAAATGCCCGGAACAAAAGTATAGCGGAAAAGATGTTCATCAATGCCCGTTTTGCTGCGGAAGCCGTCAAAAACCCTGTCCCTTTTCAATGGCGCAATACCGGCTCCGGTATCAATACAAAAGCGGACGAGTATTTCCCCTCGCTTACAGCGGATGGCGCCACGCTGATTTTTACCCGCAATGAAGGTTACGACGAAAACTTTTACAGCAGCAGCCTGAATGATACCCTGTGGCAGGCTGCCACACCGCTCGAAGGCGTCAATACGCCCGATAATGAAGGGGCGCAAAGTATCAGCCCCGACGGTTCCTGGCTTGTTTTTACTGCCTGCAACCGCCGCAACGACGGCTCGCAGGGCAGCTGCGACTTGTACTGGTCCCAACTGAAAAACGAGGCCTGGACGAAACCGGTACCCTTTAGCGCAGTCATCAATTCCTCTGACTGGGACTCACAACCTACCATCAGCGCGGACAGCAAAACCATTATTTTCAGCAGCAGGCGTCCCGGCGGACAAGGGAAGGAAGACATCTGGATGACCACCCGGCAAACCAGCGGCAAATGGAGCAAACCGCACAACATGGGCCCCGGCATCAACACAGGCGGCGTGGAACAAACGCCTTTCCTGCACCCCGACGGACAAACGCTTTATTTTGCCTCCGACAGCCTGCCCGGTATGGGCGGCATGGATCTGTATATGGTGCGGCGCACATCCGACAGCACCTGGGGTGTGCCCCGTAACTTAGGCTTCCCGATCAATACCAAAGCCAATGAGGTGGCCCTCACGGTCAGCCTCGATGGACGGACGGCCTACTACGCCACCAACCGCTCAGGCGGCATGGGAGGACTCGATATTTATAGTTTTGAATTGCCCGAATATGCCCGCCCGCAGCCTGTGACATACGTTCGCGCGTATGTTCGCGACGCGGTCACCGGGCAAGCTTTAGTGGCTAAAATAGAATTGACCGACCTCGGTACCGGACGTTCTTTTCTGTCGGCAAATACCAAAACTGACGGCTCTTTCCTCGCCTGTTTACCGGCAGGAAAATCATACGGACTGAATGTGAACAAGGAAAAGCACCTCTTCCACTCTGAAAATTTCAACCTGACGGGTTCGGCTACCGTCGACAAACCGTTTTTGCTGGAAATTGATTTACAACCTATTACATTGGATTCCAGCGGTCATGCAGCCGGCAAACCCATTGTGCTCCGCAATGTATTTTTTGAAACAGGTTCGGCTGATCTTCGCCCCGAATCGACCGCCGAACTCGACCGGCTGCTCGATCTGCTGGTGAACAATGCCTCTTTGCGCATCCAGATCAACGGCCATACCGACAACGTGGGTACCGATGCCTCCAACCAGCAACTGTCCGAAGCGCGGGCCAAAAGTGTATACGATTACCTCTACACCAAAGGACTTGCTGCCAGTCGCCTCAAATACAAGGGTTATGGAGAAGCCAAACCCCTCGATAGCAACGACACGACAGAAGGCAGAACCAGTAATCGCCGCACGGAGTTTATGGTGTGGTGAGCGTAGAAAAGGCAATGAAGAAAAACAAAAGGCAAAACGCCTGAATCATACAAATCCTGTAATCAACAGCATCATAGTCAAAAAAGAGGGGCGAACGTTGTTTCGTTCACCCCTGCATATATGGACACCCGCGCTTCAATCGGGCGGGCGGAATGACGGCAGGCCCCTCGAAGGAGGCTGCTACCGTTTTCTTGATATTCGTGGTAGCACGGCGTTTACGCCGTCGGGAGGAGGCCATTTATGGCCGAATACTACAGCGCCATAAATGGCGCCTGTCCCGACG
>JAYSZC010000151.1:0-14846 GCA_043738235.1 Lewinellaceae bacterium
TCCCAAAACCATAAACCCTGCCAAGTGGGACGCCTCTCACTTCTCACTCTCTCACCATCTCACTTCTATTTAATCGCGTACGCTACCCGCGCAAACAAATACCGCCCGTTGAAGCCCATTTGCTGCACCCGGCGGGAGTATACAAAACGGCCCAGCGATACATTCCCGGAGTGTATGTGTTCGTCCTGGTACACATCCAGCAGGTTGTTGGCGCCAACAGACAGGCTGAGTTGTTTGCTGAACTGGTACCCGAGGGTCAGGTCGGTAACAACTTTGGGCGAGAAAGTCTGATCGAGCGTTTCTTTTTGCCCGGTAAAGGCATTGACTGGAAATGCTGCTGCATTGGCCGGGTTGATGGTCGGATCGAGATAGTTCACCTCGCCAAAATAGGTGTTGCGCAACATAATATTCAACTGCTTGAACTTGTAGTTGAGCGTAAGGTTGGCTTTTACCTTCGGACTTGCCACTTCGATGCGCGACTGGTCTTCCCGGTTGAAATACCTGCTCAGTTGCCCGGTCCGGATCAACGTTTCAGATGCCTTGATGATCGGTTTGCCTTCGCTGTCTTTCACCAGGGAATTGGAAATTTGTGTGATGGCGAAAGAAGCGCGCAACTCATTGTTGACATTCAGCCGTTTGGTGTAAGTAAGCACGGCTTCCATGCCTCTCGATCGGGTATCCACCGCATTGGCAAAGAAATTGGCCGTGCTTGCGTTGTTGGCTCTCAGCAGGCTGTCGAGTACCGCATCCGAGCCGCCGGTAAAGTTATTCGTCAGTACGATCCGGTCTTTGATGTTGATCTGATAAAAATCGAGGGTGAAGTCCAAACCTTTTACGATTTGTGCCGTGATACCGGCGCCCATATTGACCGAAGTTTCTTCCTTGAGCGGATTGATACCGAGCAGTTCGGCGGGTTTGGAATAATTGGTAAAAGTGCCCGCTTCTACCGGTACCAGGTTGCCGCCCTGCGACAGGAATACCGTACTGGTTTTAGAAAAATATTTCTGTTGCTGAGAAGGCGCCCGGAAACCCGTGCTGGCCGAAGCGCGGATGGATAATTTGTCCAGAATTTTATAACGCGTGGTAACTTTCCCGTTCAGGGTACTCCCGAAATCGGAGTAATTTTCAAAGCGCGCAGCCGCGCCGATCATAAACTTAGACGAAAAATCCTGTTCAATATCGACGTATCCCGCTACAATATTTCGTGTGGAGTCGATCGCATTGGTAGGCAAAAAACCCGGAAACACCTGCGCGCCTGCCGCTACGCCGGAAGCCGGATTCAGGTTGTTCCACGACAAGGCTTCCCCGGCGCGGATGGCAAATCCGTCCTGGCGAAACTCGCCGCCCAGCGCTACGTTCAGCCCACGCAACACATCGTACAGGCGCGACACGTCGAGGTTTAAAGTGCCCTGCCGGAAAGTCAGGCCGCCCGCGTCAAATTCCTTTTTGAAATTAGCCGTGCTCAGTGCTTCAGTATAATTCACCGAGTTGGTAATATTGAAATCGAAGGTATTGATGCCGTACACATAACTCAGGTCGGTATTCCAGGCGCCAAACTTGGCCCGGAGGCCTGCTCCCAAAGAGAGGTCGTTTACCTCGGAATTGATTTCGGGCAGAAAACCGTTGGGATAGGAGGCGAAAACGTTGCTGCGGACAGAAGCCGGTACGGAATTAGGATAGCGGTAAAAACCTGCGGCATTGCCTTTTTTGGTATTGTAACCACCGAAAGAATACAATTCGTAATTGGCACTGAACGGCAGCGAGAAATTATACATCACACCGCCGCCCTGTATTTTGGAGTTGCCGATCAGCATATCGAAATTGTCGCGTGTAAGCCCTTTGGCTGTATTTAGGGAATCGGATCGATCCACCCCGTTGACGCTGGGCCATACTTGCCCGGTGTACAAACCGGTGCGGTTGCTGCGGTCGCGGGAAGTGTATTCTCCGATCAGGTGGAGTTGCCCTCTGTTGCCGACGCGAAAGCCGCCGCTGAGGCCGGCCTGAACGGTATTGCCGTCTGTGACAGACACATTTTCATCTACATTGGCATAATCGGGCAGTATTCTTTTGGCGGCGTAGTTTTTAGCATAAGAGGTATTGTTGAACCCATAGGAAACATGCGCGGACAGGCCCGGTTGTTTTTTCAGCACGATATTGATGACGCCGGCAATGGCGTCCGAGCCGTATTGCGCCGAAGCGCCGTCGCGCAGAATCTCGATGCGCTCGATCGCGGAGGCAGGTATGGCATTCAGGTCAGTGCCTACCGTACCGCGGTTGACTGTTCCGTTCACGTTGACCAATGCGGACTGGTGGCGGCGTTTGCCATTCACCAGCACCAGCACCTGGTCGGGACCCAGGCCTCGCAATTGCGCCGGGTCGATGTGGTCGGTACCGTCGGAGATGGTTTGGCGCGACGATTGAAAAGAAGGCGCTATGTAGGTGAGTATCTGGTTCAGGTCTACCTGGCCTATTTCATTCATCACTTCCTGAATGGGGATCACATCCACCGGAACAGGGGTTTCAATTTTTGTTCGGGTCTGGTTGCGGGAGCCAATGACCACCACATCGTTGAGGTTGATCCCGGATTCGGTCATCACAATGTTCAGGGAAGAAGAGGCGCCGATCGGCACCTGTTTTGTTTCGTAGCCGGTGTAAGAGATCACCAACACGGTGACGTTGTCCGAAACCTCCATAGAAAACTTCCCGTTAATATCTGTAATGGTGCCTTTTTCGCCCCCCTTGATGCTGGCGCCTACGAGGGGATCGCCGGCTTCGTCCATGACGATGCCCGTGATGATTCGGAGCATTTTTACCGGACTTGCTGTTTTCCGGGGCTGGGAGCCGATTGGCTTGGCATTATTTGAATAGGCCATTTCCTGGGATATGGCAAAAGAGAGCGCTACACCGGACAGCAAAATGCCGCTCAGCAAACCGCGCAGGACGAGCATGTACAGATTTCGTTTCATACAATGAACAGGTTAATGATTAAGTTGATTAATCATCAAATGTACATCAAGCAACTGATAAAGCCTGCATGTTCACAAATATGTGGCACACTTTGCATAATTGGCTGATTCTCAATACTCAATGCAGATAAGATACGTTGAAGAACGCAGGCTTAGGTCGGATATGCCGCCACAACCAGCTTCAGTTGTTCCAGGTATTGTTGTTTGAGCGGATCGCGCAGGGCCTTGCTTGTTTTCGTGTGAAAACGGTGGCCGGAGAGAAAACTCACCTGGAGTTTATTCCAGGCTATTTCGTCGCTTATGAGATGATATTCCCGCATTTCCCGGAACAGGGTATTGCCGATGCTGTGAAAATCGGAGCGCCCGAGATAGTCGAGGTCGGCGTCGCAGATGATTTCTTCGAGGAGGTTGGTGGGTGATTGCGGGATTTTGGTAGACATAATCATCCCACATATTTTTTCAATATCGGCGCTTAAATAGCCCAGTTCCGGCAGTTTTTCGCGTACTATGACACAGCCCTCGGATTCATGTCCGGCGTGTTTGTTTTTGACAAATCCGGCGTCGTGGAAAAGTGCCGCCGTTTTCACCAGCACCAGATCGCGGCCGCGTATTTTTTCGTCCCAGGCTATTTTGGTCGCCATCTTCAAAACATCCAGCGTATGGTGCAATCCATGGTAATACAAATGAACAGAGAGTTCCGTGCGGAGTCTGTTCAGGATGTATTTTTTAGCAGCGCGATAATTCATATTGGATGGTTCGGACTTCTGGTGGAACGCCATAACGGGTCTTTACATTGGATGGCGAACCGCGTAAAATTGCGGCTTTTCTCAAAATTACAGATTGACTTGAAAAATTATTTGCCGGATGATCCAATTTTATGCCGTTTTCGACCATTCAAGCCCAAAACTACCGTTACTTTTGTCACTCTTTTCGTAATGATTGGCGCCACGTCGTGGTTTTATTTTTTAAATAACCTTTAGAAATTCAGAATTATGGATTTAATGCAAGTTTTACAAAGCCAGTTATCCGATGACGTCGTCGGTCAGATCAGCGAACATATTGGCGCACAACCGGAACAAACTGCCGTTGCTGCGAATGGTATTTTCGCTACTTTGCTGGGTGGCCTGGCAAATAATGTCAGCTCCGAAGGCGGCCTTTCTTCGCTCGGTTCCGCGCTCGACCGCGACCATGACGGAAGTGTGGTAGACGACCTCATGGGTATGGTAGGCGGAATGCTCCAGGGCAATCAGGCTGGTAACGCTACCAATGGATCCGGTATTCTTGGACACATTCTGGGCAATCAGCAAGAGCCGGTGGCGCAACAAATCAGCCAGTCTTCCGGCCTGAATATGAGCCAGGTGATGAAACTGATGCCTATTCTCGCGCCCATCGTAATGAGCGTATTGGGCAAAGCCCGCAACAAGGGCGGGCTCGACCTCGGCAGCATCGCCCAGATTCTCATGGGTTCCGCTCAAAATAATTCCCAACAAGGTGGCATGGGCGACCTGCTCGGATCCGTACTCGGCAGTGTGCTGGGTGGCGGTCAGCAGCAACAGCCACAACAAAGCCAACAAGGCGGAATCGACCTGGGAGGTCTCCTGGGCGGCCTTTTTGGCAAGAGATAACAGCATTTAGGGATGAGGAATGAGGGATGAGGAATGACCGAGCGTTATGTCCGACGGTTATTTTCATTCCTCATCCCTCATTCCTCATTCCTCATCCCTCATCCCTCATCCCTCATCCCTCATCCCTCATCCCTCATCCCTCTTCATGTTTACAGGTATCATCGAGTCCCTCGGAAGGGTAAAAAGTGTGGCCAAAGACCGCCTGAATGTGCATTTTACCATTGAAAGCGACCTTTCCGGGACTTTGAAAATTGACCAGAGCGTCAGCCACGACGGTGTTTGCCTGACCGTGGTGGCGCTGGACGCGGGTTGCCATACCGTCACAGCCGTGGATGAAACGCTGCGCCGCAGCAACCTCGGCGCATGGGAAGTTGGTAAAAAAGTAAATCTCGAACGCTGTATGCCTATGGGCGGCCGGTTGGACGGACATATCGTACAAGGCCATGTCGATGCCACCGCGCAGTGCGTGGAAGTGTTGGAAACGGGCGGATCCTGGCGTTATACGTTCCGCTACCTGCCCAGCCCGGAGCACTTGCTCGTCGATAAAGGTTCGGTCTGTATCAACGGCGTGAGTCTGACGGTGGTGCAACCTGTGGACGACCTGTTTTCCGTAGCCATCATTCCCTACACCTGGGAGCATACCAATTTCCAGAATGTACAAGCCGGAGATGCCGTCAATATCGAATTTGATATTATCGGGAAATATATTGCGCGGCATTTGGCCGTGTATGGGAGGTAAGAGGCAAAAGGCAAAGAGCAAAAGGCAAAAATAACCACTCGGTTGATATTGCCTTTTGCCTCTTATTTTCAAAGAAACTGGTTTTTTCGTGCCAAATCATTGTTGCCAAATGCAACGTGAAAATTTGACAACTTTTTAAAAGTTGTCAAATTTAGCACCTGACCAAAGCTTTATTTGCCACTTTTGGGCTCTGTTCCCAAGCCTATACTTTTGAGACACCCACTCATGTTTGTGTCTTGCCATTTGACACTCAAAGCCCGTTCCGCCGGATCACCTCCCGGTACCAAAGCGCCGATGCCTTGGGAATTCTGTTCAACGAACCTTCCTCCACATGGGTAATGCCGAATTTTTTGGAATACCCGGATGCCCATTCAAAATTATCGAGCAAAGACCAGATAAAGTAGCCTTTCATGTTGACGCCATTTCCGATGGCCTCGTGAATGGCCGCCAGGTATCCTTCAAAAAAAGCAATCCTGTCCCGGTCGTTTACCAGTCCGTCGACGGGCGCCGGATCAAAAGCGCAGCCATTTTCCGTGATATAAACGGGCGGATTGTCATACCGCGCTGCAATCCATTCCAGCAATTTGCGGCAGCCCCAGGGCACGATGGCCCATTGCATATCCGTCATTTTCCAGTCGGGCGACACGCTCAGACTGACATCCTGGTCTTCCGAAAGGCCGCCATTGCCGTACACGCTGCCGCCCTCCGCGCCGTGCCCGGCATCGGCGGCGTACATGGTGGTGTAATGGTTGAGGCCGAAAAAATCGGAAGAACCGCAGAGCAGGTGTTTTTCTTTTTCAGAAAAAGCGGGCAGCCTGTCGCCTAAGCGCTCCTTCATGCAGGCGGGATAATCTCCTTTGTAAACGGGGTCGGCAAACCAGGCTAAAAAAAATTCGAGCGCCCTTTCGGCGGCGGCCCGGTCGGCAGCGCTGCCGGTCAGCGGCTCGCGCCAGTCGCAGTTGTTGGTGATGCCGATTTTCCCGCCCTGCGCAGTTTGATAACGTTTTCGATATACGTCCACTGCTTTTGCATGTGCCCGGAGCAGGTTGTGTCCGGCGCGGTAAGGCAGATCCTTCGATTTTTTTCCGGGTGCAAACACACCGTGTCCGTATCCCAGAATAGCCACTACCCAGGCTTCATTGATGGTAATCCAGTTTTTCACCCGGTCGCCGAAATGCCGGAAGCAGACTTCGGCATAAGCGGCGAAGACCTCCGAAATATCCTCGCCTATCCAGCCGTCCATTTCAAACTGGAGCGCAGCGGGCAAATCCCAGTGGTACAGGGTGACCCAGGGTTCTATGCCTGCTTCCAGCAGCGCATCGATGAGCTGATTGTAAAAATCGACACCTGCCTGGTTGACGGCACCCTGACCGGAAGGCATAATCCTGGACCAGGAAATGGAAAATCGGTAGGCTTTCAGCCCCAGCGATTGCATGAGCGCCACATCTTCCCGAAAGCGGTGGTAGTGGTCGCAGGCTATATTCCCGTTGTCGTTGCCCTGAATTTTGCCCGGTATCATACAGAACACATCCCAGATGGAAGGGCCTTTGCCGTCTGTATTCCAGCCTCCTTCGATTTGATAAGAGGAAGTAGCGCTCCCCCAGACGAAGGAATCGGGAAATTTTTTGCTCATGTGATCATATTATTCCGTTATTCTATACTGGTCACGTTAGCCGCGTAGCGGCACAACGTCGGTAGGTTCCGCCATATATCACGCTAACAAGGTATGTAGCACCGCTACAATAGCCTTGATGTTACGGTGCACCTTCGCACCTGGATATTGCGTGTTTTCTACCGACGTTATGCCGCTACGCGGCTGTAATGAAAAGTAGAATAAAGCACAAATGGCACGAGCAGGTGACACCTCAAACCGCGCGCAAGAACGCGCTTTCTCTTTTCAATTCAAAAAGAATATTGTCCTGAAATTGTTGCTCATTGTAGTATTTTCCCAATTAATATTCCGGTATTAAAATAAATAATAGGCGATTGTAGAAGTATTTGCCGTTTTTCTTTTGGATGAAAAAATCAGGCGTTTACCTTTACCGCCTTTCAGAACAAAACGAAACGATTTACACCTACCTGTTAACTACAAGACCACTATGTTCCTTCTTTCTACCATTGACCTTGTGATTATAATGCTTTATTTCGCGATGATGGTCATGCTGGGCTATTATATGCGAAATCAGGCGAGAAAAAGTAAAGACGCCTACCTGATGGGCGGCAAAAGTCTTCCCTGGTACATGCTCGGCCTGAGCGACGCGAGCGACATGTTCGACATCAGCGGAACGATGCTGTTGGTGAGTATGGCCTTTTTATACGGTTTTAAAAGCGTCTGGATTCCCTGGATGTGGCCGGTTTTCAACCAGATTTTCCTGATGGTATTTCTGAGCCGCTGGCTTCGGCGAAGCAATGCCACTACCGGCGCTGAGTGGCTGGGCACCCGTTTCGGACGCACAGACAGGGGCGTGGCGCAAAGCCATGTGATCGTGGTAGTGTTTGCCCTGCTGCTGTGCATCGGTTACATGGCGTACGCTTTTGTAGGGGTGGGTGAGTTTTTGCAAATTTTCCTGCCGTACGAACGCATCAGCGGCATGTTCCCCTTTCTAAGCCACGGAGAAGCGGCTTTTGCGCCCGGTTCGGCCGAGTTCAATGCGGCATTGCAGGTATCCAAACACAACACAGCGCAATTTTACGGGGTGCTGATTTGCCTGGTTGCGACTTTTTACAGTATCATCGGCGGGATGCACGGGATTGTACTGGCCGATTTTATCAAATACATGATTATGATTATCTGCTCCCTGTGTGTGGGCAGCATTGCCATGTACCACCTCGGCGGCAGTAGCGCAGGGGTATTAAACAATGTCCCCAATGGCTGGGATACGCCGTTTTTCGGGACAAATCTGGGGCTTGACTGGACCAATATGATTGATGACGCCGCCGTAAAACTGCAACAGGACGGCTATGAATTGTTTTCGGCCATCGTGGGTATGATGCTCATCAGCGGTATTATGAAAAGTCTGGCCGGCCCGGCGCCCAATTACGATTGCCAAAAAATTCTGAGCACCCGCAGCCCGGAAGAAGCCAGTAAAATGAGCGGATTTATTTCCGTTATCCTCATGCCGATCCGTTACTTTATGACGATGGGTTTGTGTGTGCTGGGCATCCTGTACTACCGGGAACTCAACCTGCACACCGGGCCGGACGGCGTGACGAATTTTGAAAGTATTATGCCCGCTGTCATCAGTAAATTCCTGCCTGTGGGCCTGATCGGGCTGGTTGTGGCCGGTTTTCTCGGGGCGTTTATGAGCAATTTCAGCGGCACCCTCAACGCCGCACAAGCCTACATGGTGAATGATATTTACCTGAAATATATCGAGCCGGAAGCTCCGCGCAAAAAGATCATTACCATGAGCTACCTCAGCGGCGTCATCATGGTGACATTCGGTATCGGACTGGGCCTGGTGATCAAGGATGTGAATATGATTTTCAACATTATCACAGCCGGTTTGTACGGCGGTTTCGTATGCGCCAATGTGCTGAAATGGTATTGGTGGCGCTTCAATGCAACAGGTTACTTTTACGGTATGCTGGCCGGAATCGTGGTCAGCGCGATTCCTCCGGCCTTATCCGTCAGCGGCATTACCAACTATTTTGATGGAACCCGCATGTTGTATTTCTTCCCGGTATTTATTGTTGTTCAGTTAATCGCGTGTATAGCAGGCACTTATGCCGGGCCTGCCACAAATGCCGCTACCCTGCTGAATTTTTACAAAACCGTGCGCCCCTGGGGTTTCTGGAAGCCCATTCACGACATGGCCGTTGCGGAAGACCCCGGTTTTGAAAGAAATAAAAACCTCGGCATCAATATCCTGAACGTACTGATGGGCATGAGCGGCCAGATATTGCTCATGCTGTTGCCTATGTACCTGATCCTGAGCCAATGGACCGGGCTGGGCATCGTGCTGGCTTTGCTGGTGGTGGTGTTCGCCGTGATGAAACGCACGTGGTGGAACAGGCTGGCGGATTATTAGAAGGGAGAAGTGAGAGGTGAGAAGTGAGAGGCGTCCCGCTTGGCATTTGGTTGTATTTTGAGTCTGGGTATTTCAGGCCTGTAATCGTGAATTGTGAGTGGTGAGTAGTGAGTTGTGAGTGGCATCCCATTAGAAGAATTATTGAGTTCCTTCTTCTAACGGGATGCCACTCACGATTCACGATTACAGGCCTGAAAAACCAAAGCCCAAACCATAACGCCGCCAAACGGGATGTTTCTCACTTCTCACTTCTCACTTCTCACCTCTCACTTCTCACCTCTCACTTCTCACTTCTCACTTCTCACTTCTCACTTCTCACTTCTCACCTCTCACTTCTCACTTCCTCCCCGCCAGTTCCCGCGCTTTCCTCAAATCGGCCTGCATCAATTCCATATTGCCCATCATTTCATGTATTCTGGCGCGGTTTTGATAAGAAATAGCCGCATCCGGTTTGAGTTGGATGGTTTTGGTAAAGGCGTCAAGGGCCTGCGGCAATTGTTGTTTGCGCATGTAAATCATGGCGATATTGTTCCAGGTCACCACATCGGCGCTGTCCATGGTGACGTATTTGTTCAGATCAGCCAGCGCGAGATCCATCTGTCCGGCCTGCGCATACAGGCTGCCCCGGAATTTATAAGCATCACGCATACTTGGGTTTACTTCGATGGCCCTTGAAAAATCCTCGATGGCTTCCTGCTGGCGGCCTATGTCGCCGTAGGCCACTCCTCGGCCCATGAATACGATACCATTGAAGTAATAGCCGTTGTCGATGGCATTGGATACAACCGTAATCGTGTCTTTCCAAACGCGGATTTGACGGAAGCACAAAACAACCATAGCCAGTAGCCAGATTTGCCCCGTTAGCCGCAGCGCTCCGGCTGCATGGGGAAAACGTTGCTGCAAGGCAAGCAAGCCTTCCGATAAAATAAAAAAGATACCGATGCAGGCCAGGTAATTGTAGTGATCGGCGCACAACTCAAATGTCCCCAAAGTGGCGAAAGGAAGCGCTACCACGATATTACTGAGGAAAAACAACAGCCCGATGGCGAAGTACGGCGCTTCCCGGCGATACCGCCAGGCCGCCCAGACAATGCCCGCAACCACTACCGGCGAAGCGAAATACTGCCAGGGCAACTGTCCGTCCACTTTATCAAAGGAGTAATAAATGTTGAGTTGCAGCGGCGCCAGCATGTTGTAGATATAAAACAGCGGCGTATAACAAACCAGCAGCACCCGTTCAAAAGCGCTAAAAGCATCGGTAACTGTCCCGTTCTGGATAACCGCCGATTCGCGGGTATAGATCGTCAGCAAACCGAAACCCAGCGAGATCAGGAAAAAGGGCGCGTAACCTGCCCATTGCTGCAAACGGGTCAAACGAGCCGGTTTGCGCCACATATCCAACACAATCAGGGTCAGCGGCACCGTAACCGCGGTACTCTTTGCCAGGCAGCCCAGCACGAACATGCCCAATGCCAATGCATAAAAACGATAGCGCCCCGGTTTGTCGGCTGCGTAGTCTAGATAATACAAAAAAGACAACAGACAAAACATGGAGTACAAAGGCGTACTGAAACCGGCAATCCAGGCGACCGACTCCACCTGTATCGGGTGAATGGCAAACAGGATGGAAATGGGCAGCAGCAGACTCTGACGGACTTCTAATTTTACCAGCAGCCGGTACACCAGCCAGGTGTTGAACACATGCACCAGCAGGCTCAGCAGGTGGTACATCAGCGCATTTTCTTTCCCGATCGCGTATGCCAGCGCATAGCCGATCCAGGTCAGTGGGGCGTACATGCCGAGGTTAAAATGGGAAAAAACCGAAATCAGGGAAAAATTGGTTACTACCGGGTTATCCGTGGTAGCCGTGTGGTCGTCTATCCCCGTCATGGCGTTGTTCAGACCGGACGCAAACATCAGAAAGGCCAGCAATACAGGTACCCAAGCCGCCAGGCGACTCCAGTCGGTCGCTGGGGCCGCAGCAGCTTGTCTGGCAGGTTTGATCGGGGAAACGGGTCTTTTTTGTATTTTTTTTGCCATTGCTTCAAGTGGATATTTGCTAAAAATGCACCCATCCCTGCGCTTTCAAATCGTGCAGGTTGCCGCCTTTCGTATTCAGTTTAATGCCGTCTTTGGCATCTAAAATTTCACCGGCAATGTAAATCTCCGGCAGGTACTTCACTTTTTCCACATCAGCCGGGTCAATGGTGAACAGCAATTCGTAGTCCTCGCCGCCGTTCAGGGCGCAGGTAGCCGGGTCGAGTTTGAATTTCAGCGCCAGCAATTCCGCTTCCGGGTGCATCGGAATCCCGCTTTCTTCCACGAGCGCTCCTACCTTGCTTTGTTTGCAGATATGAAAAATTTCGGAGGCCAGGCCGTCTGAAATATCGATCATCGACGTGGGTTTCAGGTTCACTTTCCTAAATATTTCAATCATGTCGCGGCGCGCTTCCGGTTTCAACTGGCGTCCGACGGCATATTTCTGGTCTTCAAGATCGGGCTGTAGGCCGGGATTTTCCTGCCAGATTTGTTTTTCTCTTTCCAGCAACTGCAAACCCAGGTATGCCGCACCGAGGTCGCCGGTGATACAAATCAGGTCGCCCACCCGCGCGCCGTTCCGATACGTAAGCAGTTCTTTTTCACACTGCCCGATGGCGGTAATACTGATGACCATACCTTTCGGAGCGGAAGTAGTATCGCCGCCCACCAAATCCACGCCGTAGGCCTCGCAGGCAGCACGGATACCGGCATACAATTCGTCGAGCGCTTCCACAGAGAATCGGTTGGAAATAGCGAGGGAAACCGTGATTTGCCGGGGAAAAGCATTCATGGCATAAATATCGGAGAGGTTTACTACCACCGCTTTGTAGCCGAGGTGCTTGAGCGGCATATAAGCCAGGTCGAAGTGAATGCCTTCTACCAGCATGTCGGTACTGACCACCGTGCAAAAAGGGCCGTTATCGATCACTGCCGCATCGTCGCCCACCCCTTTGAGGGAAGATGGGTTGTTCAGGGGAAATGCACGCGTGAGGTGTTCAATCAGGCCGAATTCGCCAAGGGTGTTTACGTCCGTACGCATCATTAGTTATCAGTTATCTGTTATTGGTTATCAGTTTCGGCATAGGAAAAGGCGGACACATTCTTTTATTCTCTTGGCGTTGTGATTTTAGTGCTAGTCGCGGTTTCGGCATAGGGAAATGGCGTAAGTATTCTTTCATTCTATTGGCGTTGTGGTTTTAGGTGCTAGTCGGGGTTTCGGCATAGGGAAATGGCGTACGCCTTCTCTCCCATTTTCAGCCTGGAACCGGATAACTGATAACTGATAACAGATAACTGACAACAAATAACCACTACCCCTCCGGCGGCGTTACCGGCGAAGAGTTTTGTTCTTCAATTTCTTTCAGTTTTTTCTCCAGTTGGATCAACTTTCGTTGCAGTTCGGGCAGATGTTTGAAAACAATATGTGCCCGGATAAAATCTTTGTATCCGATGGCCGGACTGCCAAACAAAGCGGTATTCGGCTCGGAAATACTGGAAGCCAGTCCGCTCTGCGCCTGAATCCGGGTACCGTCGGCTATGCTGATATGTCCGGCAAAACCCACTTGTCCGCCCACCTGCACATTGTCGCCGATATGTGTGCTACCCGCTACGCCGACCTGCGCAGCCAATGCGGTGTTTTTACCCACGTCTACATTGTGCGCTACATGGATCAGGTTGTCCAATTTTGCGCCCTGCCGGATGATGGTACTGCCCAATGCCGCCCGGTCGATACAGGTACAGGCGCCTACTTCCACATTGTTTTCCAGCACGACATTGCCGACTTGAGGTATTTTTTTCCAGGTTTTATCTTCTTGTTGTGCAAAACCGAATCCATCGGCCCCGATTACGGCATTGGCATGCAGTACACAATTATCGCCCACAGCACAGTCAAAATGAATGCGCACGCCTGGGTAAATGCGGCAATTGTCGCCGATGCGGGCATTGCGGCCAATAAAAACCTGTGGGTAAATGACGCAGTTGTTGCCAATGACAGCGCCTTCTTCGATGACCACAAAGGCGCCTACGCTGGTACCCAGACCTATTTTTGCCAATGGGTGTATAGCGGCTTCTCCGGATACACTCGTGCCGTTGGTGTTGCCGCTGCCGTTGTTGGCGCCGTCAAATTTTTGCAGGAGCAAGGCTAAACTGCTGCGCACATCGTCCACCCGGATCAGGGTGCACCGAACAGGCTGAGAGGGTTGAAATGACCTGTGTACCAGAAGTATGGACGCTTTGGTGGCATACGCATACGACTCATATTTGACGTTGTCGAGAAAAGCAAAATCCCCTTCGACAGCCTCTTCAATACGGGCAGGACGGTAAACAGTTGCATTCGGATCGCCATCGAGCGAGCCGTTCAGGAGTTGCGCTAATTGAGCGGCAGTAACTTTCATGCCGGATGAGAATGGCAGGGCTGTGAGACTAAAACGGATTGGAGTAACCGAGCAAAGGTAGATAAAATGATATAAACGACACCCATGCGGTAGTTATCAGTTATCAGTTATCTGTTATCCGTGCATTTCAGGCTGGGAAATGAATATATGCTATATCCATTTCCCCATGCCGAATACTGATAACAGATAACTGATAACAGATAACTTTTTACAGGTCAATGACCATTTTTACCGGGCAATGATCGGAATGCACCACCTGCATCAGCTGTCCGGCACTGATTATTTTGTCGGATAAATTATCTGAAACGGACTGATAATCGATGCGCCAGCCCTTGTTATTTCCCCTCGATCCTGCCCGGAAACTCCACCAGCTGTACTCGACCGAATCGGGATGGCAATGACGGAAAGCGTCCTTGAAGCCGTTGTCAAACCAGCGGGTCATCCAGGCGCGTTCATCGGGCAGAAAGCCGCTGCTGTTTTTATTGCCTTTCGGGTCGTGGATGTCAATCTCCCGGTGGGCAATATTGTAATCGCCGACGATAATCAATTTCGGGCGTTCCTTTCTCAAATCTTCTACGTATGCTATGAAATCATCGAGAAACTTCATTTTAAAACCCTGCCGAATATCGCCGGTGGTGCCGGAAGGAAAATAGCAGTTCAGTAAAGTCCAATCGCCGAAATCGGTACGCAGGATGCGGCCTTCCCGGTCGTAATCGGCAATACCGCAACCGGTAATGACCGCATCGGGCGCGACTTTTGAAAAAGTAGCCACGCCGCTGTATCCTTTTTTTTCGGCGGAATACCAGCAATGCCTGTAGCCCAGGGCTTCCAGTTCGAGTACCGGCACATCCGAGGGCAGCGCTTTTGTTTCCTGAATACAAATAATATCGGGTTGCTCTTCACCCAGCCATTCCCAGAAACCTTTGGAAATCGCCGAACGGATTCCGTTGACGTTATAGGAAATGATGTTCAGCATGAACGAGTGGATGGTTTAGTTTCATTAAGTTGATGAGGGTTTATAAAGGTTTATAAGGGTTGATAAAGGTTGATAA
>JAYSZC010000152.1:0-2167 GCA_043738235.1 Lewinellaceae bacterium
GAATTATGAATGAGGAATGATGAATGATGAATGATGAATGATGAATGATGAATGATGAATGATGAAAAAATACTAATTGGTTGAAAATCAATACTTTAAAAGAAAAAAAAACAAAATTCACTCCCCCTGTTGGGCCAAATATTCATCATTCATCATTCATCATTCATCATTCATCATTCATCATTCATCATTCATCATTCATAATTCATCATTCATCATTCATCATTCATCATTCATCATTCATCATTCATCATTCACTAACCGCTTCCCAAAGCCGGATCGTTTCCACTGCCTCCCGCACATCGTGTGCGCGAAGGATGTTTGCTCCCTGCTGAAGGGCGACCATGTGCAGAGCCGTGGTGCCGTTCAAGGCCTGTTCAGGCTGGATGTCCAGATATTTGTAAATCATTGATTTGCGGGAAAGGCCGGCCAAAACAGGGAGTCCGGTGACGCGACCGAACACGTGCAGGTTTTTCAGCAAAGTGTAGTTTTGTGAAATGGTTTTGCCAAATCCGAATCCAGGATCCAATACAATGTCCTTGACGCCCAATGCCCGGAGTTGTGTTATTTCGGCGATAAAAAAATCCAGTACTTCCGTTACGATATCTTCATAAACAGGTTGTTTTTGCATGTCGGCAGGTGTACCTTTCATGTGCATCAGGATATAAGGCGTTTGCAGCCTGGCGACCGTTTCGTACATCTTCGGGTCCATGTGTCCGGCGGAAATATCATTAATAATGGCCGCACCTGCTTCCACGGCGGCTTGCGCGACGGAAGCCCGCCAGGTATCGACGGAAAGCAGGGTGCCGGAAAAACGCTGGAGTATCGTTTCCACGGCACCGGTCACCCGGCATATTTCTTCCGTTTCATCCACTTCCTGTGCGCCGGGTCGGGAAGAAGCGCCGCCGATGTCGAGTATAGCCACACCTTCAACCAGCATTTTTTCGGCCTGACTCAGCAGGGCGTCCATTTCCGTGAAACGACTCCCCTCGTAAAATGAGTCGGTCGTGATATTCAGGATACCCATCACAAGCGGTCTGGATAGATCGAGCAGGCGGCCAGGGCAGGAGAGGGTGGTGTGCATTTTGATCGTGAATCGTGAATCGTGAGTGGTGAATCGTGAGTTGTGAGTGGCGCCCGGGTAGAAGAATGTGCTCAATGATTCCCGTTATTTGAACTTACTCAGGGTAATCAAAAAATTTTGCCAAAAGTATCATCAAAAATAAAGAATTTGCACTTGAAATATAAAAAGGGCTTGTTATTCATCGAGCGGCCCTCCACATTATGGGCACCACGCTCGGTCATCCCTCATCCCTCATTCCTCATTCCTCATTCCTATAAAATTTCCCCTACTTTTACCCCCACAAATCTTTTGCTGCCTTACATGAATCACCTCGCATTACCTTCTTTTTCACCGTCGGGCCATTTACAGGCTGTTATTGAAATTCCGGCGGGCACGAATACCAAATACGAGTACAACAAACAATTATTTGAATTTCAGCCCGATATGCGCGACGGCCTGCCGCGCCGGGTGGATTTCATGTCTTATCCGGTCAACTACGGCTTTATTCCTTCCACTCGAATGGACAAAGAGCGCGGCGGCGATGACGATCCGCTCGATGTATTGGTGTTGGCCGAACATATACCAACCGGCACCGTGCTGGAGGTGCAACCGATCGGACTTTTGTTGCTGAAAGACCTGGGCGAATTGGATAATAAAGTACTGGCTATCCCTGTTGATACGGCGAAAAGGATTATTCGGGCGACTGACTGGGCCGGTTTCCAACGTGATTACAGCGCGATCCGACATATTTTTGAACTGTTTTTTACTTATTACGATGGTTTAGGCACCATGACGCTGATGGGTTGGGAAGACGAGTCAGCCGCCCTCGAAGAGGTTAAAAAATGGCAAATAACTTTTTGAAAACAACCATTTCCAATCCATTGCGTTTTCTTTGCCGCATCGATAAGATCTCCTGCTCATGTGTGCTACCACTATACAATCTTCTCTTCAGGCTACCGCCACCCGTCATACCCTCCGGTACAGTTACTTTCGTTCCATTGAAGCCTCCGGTTGCGATTGGGATGCCGCCGCACCGGCACATGACATTTTTTTGCAGCGCCCCTACCTGAGCATCGTTGAAAACAATCCGCCGGAAGGCATGCG
>JAYSZC010000153.1:0-5294 GCA_043738235.1 Lewinellaceae bacterium
ATATTATCGGTGCGCTGCACCTCGTTTTTCTTGTTTTGTTATGGGCTACAAATATTACCGCCGCGCTGCGGCTGTCTCACAAAAGAACTCATAATTTAGTGCACCCTCATCAGGGCCGAGTTATTGTTTTAACACCCTTGCCACCACTCCGTTTCCGGCAGCCCCGCTTCCACCAACAGCGGCTCCAACCTCACCGGATGCATCAATTCCATTTGAAAACAATGCAGCGCAATAGAGGCATCGGGCAATCCCGAAGGCGCGCCGTATTTCAGGTCACCTACAATCGGGCAGCCCAGGGTAGCGAGTTGCACCCGTATCTGGTGCGGCCGGCCGGTGATCGGAGACACCTTCAAAAGATAACCGGCGTGTTTCTTACCCATTGATTCATAATGGGTTATACTTTCCTTAGCGTCTCCATAGGGCTTGGGAAAGGCCTGCACCACATTGCGTTTTTCGTCTTTGAGCAGGAAATGCCGCAATTGTCCTTCCAGCGGAAAAGGGGCTTTCACCACCAGTGCCAGGTAGCGTTTCTGCACCTTTTTTTCCCGAAACATTGTGGTGAGTCGCCCCAACGCTTTATCCGTGCGGGCAAAAATAACGGCCCCGCTCACAGGCCGGTCGATGCGGTGTACCGGGTGCAGAAAAACGGCTCCGGGTTTGTCGTATTTCTGTTTCAGGTAGTCTTTGCCCCAGTCCGTCAGCGTGACATCGCCGGTTTTGTCTCCCTGCACCAGCCAGCCGGCGGGCTTGTTCAGCACGAGCAGGTGGTTGTCTTCGAAGATAACGGAAGGGCTCATTAGAAGTGAGAGGCGAGAAGTGAGAGGCGAGAAGTGAGAGGCGAGAGCGACATTGCTCCCGGCATTCGTATGAAAATGGCTTTTTAATATCTCCTGTTTTTATGTGTATTCAATTTTGTAGGAGCCGGCTTCCCATTCCAAGAGCAACGCCTCTCTCACTTCTCACCCTCTCGCCTCTCACTTCTAATTAATCATCCTCTTCCACCACGCCCGTCGGATTCCGTTCCCACATCAGGTAAGCTTTGAGGAACGGATCCAGGTCGCCGTTGAGGATCGAATCCGGGTTGTGAATTTTGTAACCCGAGCGCAGGTCTTTTACCCAGCGATCGTCGAGCACATAGGATCGTATCTGGCTTCCCCACTCGATTTTGCTTTTTCCCGCTTCAATTTTGTCTTTCTCCGCCTGACGCTTGCGCATTTCCAGTTCGTACAGGCGACTTTTAAGCAAGGTCATGGCGATGTCGCGGTTGCGGTGCTGGCTGCGATCCTGCTGGCATTCCGCCACGATCCCTGTCGGAATATGCGTAACGCGTACGGCGGATTCCGTCCGGTTGACGTGCTGGCCACCCGCGCCGGAAGCCCGGAACACGTCCCAACGGATGTCGTCGGGGTTCACCACGATTTCAATGCTGTCATCTTCGATGAGCGGGTATACGAATACCGAAGAAAAGGAGGTCTGGCGTTTGCCCTGGGCATTGAACGGGCTGATGCGCACGAGGCGGTGCACGCCGTTTTCACCTTTGAGCCAGCCGTAAGCGTACGAGCCGCGGATTTCGATACTGGCCGATTTGATACCGGCTGCATCGCCGTCCTGTTCAAACAGCTCGATGACTTTGAAACCGGCTTTTTCAGCCCACATGCGGTACATCCGAAGGAGCATGGCCGACCAGTCGCAGGCTTCGGTGCCACCAGCGCCGGCGTTGATCGTCAGCACAGCATTCATTTCGTCCTCTTTTTGGTTGAGGGTGCTGCGGAATTCGGCATCTGCCAGAATACTTCCGGCTTTGGCGTACTGGGCATCGACTTCTTCTTCGGATGCCATACCTTCTTTTTGGAATTCGAACAAACCTTCCAGGTCGTCTACTTCGCGTGCGAGGGCAGCGTAGTCGTCGAGCCAGTTTTTGTTGCTGCCGATCTTGCGCTGAATGGCTTCCGCGCGTTTTGGATCGCTCCAGAATTGCGGGTCGAGGGTTTGGGCGGTCAGGTCTTCTACTTCCCGTGAACGGTTGTCCACGTCAAAGATACCTCCTGAGGACCGCCAACTTATCTTTCAGTTCTTTTAACTGTTCGATGGTCATGTTGGAAACGGTTGGAACCCCTTGCGGGGATTTAAAGTTAAAAATGTGTTGTTAATGATGTTGTTGAGGAGTTGAGAATGTTGAGGGCTGAGCGTGTTGAGGGTTTTCATTTATCGGGTGGCCTCTCTCTCACGCTCTCACTTCTCACTTCTCACTTCTAAGCATGTCCCGGCGCATCCACATCCGGCAATTCAGGAATCTGGTCGGCAATCTTTTCACGTTCGCTGATAATTTCCACCAATCTGCGGACGGTACGGCGGCGGATCTGGCGCTCCAGGTCTTTGTTGGGATCTTTGAGGATGTATTGAAATTTCAACGCCACATGCTCTTTTTTTACTTCCGCCACGCGCAGGTAATAACTCTCCGGTTTGATCAGGTCTTTGAACGGGCTGAGCACTTCGATCAGGATGCTTTCGAGTTCCTCCACCGTTTTCAGGTGTTTCAGGTCAATTTCAAAATCAATACTGGTTCGTTTGATTTCGCGCTTGGTATAATTGACCACCTCCGAATTCATGGCCACATTGTTGGGGATATAAATCATATCGTCGTCGTCATTCAGCAGATGGATATTCTGCAAAGTAATATCCGTAATTTTTCCCCGGTGCAGGCCGATGCTGACATTGTCGCCGATGCTGAGCTGGCTGGAAAATGTCATAATCATGCCGTTGATCATATTTGAAATATAGTCTTTTGTCAGAATGGCAAGACCCGCAAAGATGATCGACAGGGAAGTGAATAGTTCTTTGACCTGAATACGAAACAACGAAAGCAATCCCACCACGATGCCCGTTACCAGCAGCAACGAGTAAATCTGTCCTACCCCGATGACGAAGTTATCGTCTCCCCACACCTTATGCCTGCGCCGGTACCACCAGACTGTAAAAAACTGGATAAAATCAACCAGCATCAGGAAAATCGCGAGACTGGCTAAGGCCATGATATAATAGTCCAGTGCCTCCCGATACTTAAAAGCAGCATAAAAATGCGCAATATCCCATTCCCCGAGTCGTATGGCGACCAGAGAACCGAAAATGAACATTTTGAAGAGCAGGATAAGGTATTTCATGGATAATCAGCCTATGTGGGCGATATTTGGAATGCAGATTATACTGAAAGTTAAGTGGTTGAGAATGTTGATAGTTGATAAATAATTGATAATCAATAAATTAACACCTATTCTCGTTCAAAACCACTTTGTGTTGACTATAAACACGGATTGTAAAAAAGCAGTTTCGCTTTGCAAGTTTATTTATCCAAAAGAATGTCGACGCTGTGCATCGGCAGGTCGAAGGCATCGGCCACACCTTTATACACCACCTTGCCATTGATCACATTGAGACCCAGGCGCAGTTCTGCATTGTCCTTACACGCTTTGCGCCAGCCTTTCTGGGCCAGCTGCATGGCATAAGGCAGGGTGGCATTGGTGAGCGCTACGGTGGATGTAAACGGCACAGCGCCGGGCATATTGGCTACGCAATAGTGTACCACATCTTCGATAATATACGTCGGATCGGCGTGCGTGGTAGGGCGTGTCGTTTCAATGCAACCACCCTGATCCACCGCTACATCGACGAGTACGGTACCCGGGCGCATCAGTTTGAGCATATCGCGGGTAATCAGATTAGGCGCTTTGGCCCCGGGTATCAAAACAGCTCCGATAATCAGGTCGTGCGTTTGTATCAGGCGGCGGATATTGTACTCATTGGAATACATGGTGATGACATTCGCCGGCATGATCTCGCTCAGGTAGCGTAGCCGCGGCAGGCTCACATCGAGCAGGGTCACCTGCGCGCCCAGTCCGGCAGCCATTTTAGCAGCCTGCATACCTACGATACCGCCACCAATGACCAGCACTTTACCGGGTTCTACACCAGGTACGCCGCCCAATAGCACGCCACGGCCTCCGGTGGGTTTTTCCAGGTACTTAGCGCCTTCCTGAACCGCCATGCGTCCGGCAACTTCAGACATTGGAATCAAAAGGGGCAGTTGACGATCTTTGGTTTCCACGGTTTCATAAGCGAGGCAAATAGCGCCGCTTTTGATCATCGCATGGGTAAGTTCTTTACTCGAAGCAAAGTGGAAATAGGTGAAAATCAGTTGGTCGGCACGGCATTTTCCGTATTCTTCCGCAACCGGCTCTTTCACCTTCATAATCATTTCCGCCTGTGCCCATACTTCATCTGCGGTCTGCAGAATCTGCGCGCCTGCCTCCAGATAATCGCTGTCATTAAAACCGCTGCCTACGCCGGCCGTACTTTGTACGATAACGGTATGGCCGAGTTTGGTCAGTTCCAGCGCTCCGGCGGGTGTGAGCGCTACCCGGTTCTCATTGCTTTTAATTTCTTTTGGTACGCCAATAATCATGTTGTATTGATTTTAGTCTGGTTAAAGATTTTCTTTAGTGTGTGGTGGATGGTGTTTGGTGTTTCGAGTGGGCAAACACGAAAAACAAAACACCAAACACACTAAAAAGCAAAGGTAGGAAAAGAGTGGAAGCCATCTAAAAAATACCTTGAAGAGCGGTATTTTTCAAATTGTCATTGTGGTATATTGACGGGGTGACTTCGAGTCACCCCGTCAATAGGCAATTTGAATGATGGTAGCAAAGCTAGATTTTGGGCAAAAAAAAAGCGCGGGTCTTTACCCGCGCTCCAGAATTTCTTCAATTCTAAAAACAATACTTACACACATTAGTATTTAATTCCAGAATCATGCCAAAAATGAAAACTACGCGGCATTAACAAAAAAATTTTTCTCGTACGTCGAAATCACCCCTTTTTCAAGGGCGATGCGGAACATTTGCTGCACGGCGTCGCGCCCTTTTTCCCCGAGGTCTACTGTATAATCGGTCACATACAGGTCTATATGCGCCTGCATGACCGCATCATCCATCGACTGCGCGTGTTGACGCACAAAGGGCATCACTTCAGCGGGATGGTCAAAAGCATATTCCACGCTGCGGCGAAGCACCCTGTTTATTTTTTGTTGAATTTTTTCCGGGATATCACGACGCACAACAATTCCCCCAAGTGGGATGGGTAATCGGGTGTTTGTTTCCCAGTATTCCCCAAGATCGATCAGTTTCACCAATCCTTTTTGCGCATAGGTAAACCGGTTTTCGTGGATAATCAGGCCGGCATCGACCTTGCCGTCTAATACCGCGTCTTCTATGGCGGAAAACAAGGTTTCCCGTTTGTCC